>JABDFR010000025.1 GCA_013286465.1 Acidobacteriota bacterium
TCCTCGGGTTGCGCGTGCTGGCTGATGTTGAGGAGCACGCCGGTGGCCAAGAGCATCACCAGCAAACTTGAGCCGCCGTAGCTGATGAACGGCAGCGGAATTCCTTTGGTCGGCATCAGGCCGAGGACTACGCTGAGATTGACGAGCGCCTGGCCGACGACCATGGTGGTGATGCCGAGGCCAAGATAGCGGCCGAAATCATCTGGGGCTTGAACCGCGGCGCGAAATGCGCGCCAGCCCCAGTAGGCGAAAAGCGCGAGAACTGTCACGCCGCCGATGAAGCCGAGTTCTTCGGCCAGCACCGCGTAAATAAAATCGGTGCTCGGCTCGGGCAGATAAAAAAGTTTCTGCTTGCTCTCCATCAGGCCAACGCCGGTGAAGCCGCCGGAACCCACCGCGATCAGGGATTGCAGAAGTTGAAAGCCGTAGCCTTGCGGATCCGCTTCGGGATGGCGGAAGGACATCAGCCGGTGATAGCGGTACGGCACGCGTACGATCAGCAGATAAATCACTGGAAGTGCTGCGAGAACTCCGCCGGCTAGATAGCGCAGAGAGAGCCCGGAGACGAACAGCATCACCATCGCGATCAGCAGCAGCATGCAGGCGGTGCCCATGTCCGGTTCGGCCAAAATCAGAGCGGCCATTACCAGCACGGGCGCTAACGCCGGAAGAAGCGAATGGACTGGATCATTGATATCGAAGGATTGCCGCTGCGAGCGCCACGGCTTGCGCAACTCGAGAAACCAAGCGAGATAGAGAATCACCGCTAGCTTGGCGAATTCTGATGGCTGGAAGCTTGCTGGGCCGATGCGGATCCAGCGATGGGTTTCGTGCGAGCGATCGAGGAATTGCACGAGGATTAGCAGCACGAAAACAATGCCGAGGCCGATGAAAATCACGCGGGGCTGGCGCAATTTTCGGTAATCGAAATTCATGAGCGCGAACATTCCGGCGATGCCGAGAAGCATGCAGACGATTTGTCGGAGAAAGAAGGAATAGCCGCTGCCGCCGAGTTCGTGGGTGACTACTGCCGAGGCGCTGAAGACCATCACCGTGCCGAGCAGGCAGAGAGCCAGGGTTACGCCGAGGAGTTTGCGATCGGGTTGGAGGATTCGGGGCATGTGATTTCTGTTTCCTCGTTAATGGGCCTGGCTTGAGGCGCCCGCGGCGGCTTGGCCGTTGTGATGTTTGCCGAGTTCGGCGACGAGTTGTTTGAACTTGCGGCCGCGATCTTCGTAATTTTCAAATTGATCGAAGCTGGAGCACGCCGGCGCGAGAAGAATCGTGTCGCCGGGCTTGGCTTGTTCGAAGGCTTGCGCGACGGCGCGCTCGAGCGTTTCGGCGCGGACCAACGGAACCGCGCCATCGAGATCGGCGGCGATTTTTTCGGCTGCTTCACCGATTAGATACGCGGCGCGCGTATGGGCTTGGAGAGGCTCGCGCAGCGGCGCGTACGGGCTGCCTTTGTCTCTGCCGCCGAGGATGATTAGCAGCGGCGAATCGAAGGCGGCGATGGCTTTGAGTGTGGCGTCGACGTTGGTGGCTTTCGAGTCGTTGTAAAACTTTACGCCGCGGACTTCGGCGACGAATTCGATGCGATGCTCGACGCCTGGGAACGTGCGAATGCCTTCGGCGATGGCGGCGGGTTCGGCTCCGGCTAGCCAGGTGGCGATGCTGGCGGCCAGAACATTCTCTACGTTGTGATCGCCGCGCAGAGGGATTTCATCGCGGCGCAGGATAATTTCTTCGTCGCCGTGGTCGCGGACGATGATCTGCGCGTCGCGGAGGTAGGCGCCGGCGGATACGTGTTTTTGGCGGCTGAACCAGTAGACGCCGGGCTTGGTGGGGACGCGCTGGGCTACTTCGGGATCGTCGGCATTGAGGATGGCGGTGTCGCGCTCGCGTTGATTTTCGAAAATTCGCAGCTTGGCGCGGGCGTATTCGGCGAGGGAATGATGGCGATCGAGATGATCGGGGGTTAGGTTCAGCAGCAACGCGATGTCGGGGCGGAAGGCTTCGATGGTTTCGAGTTGGAAGCTGCTGACTTCGGCTACCGTGAATGTGGACTCGGTCGTCGATTCCGCGAGTGAGATTAGCGGCGTGCCTATGTTTCCGCCGACCACCGTCGAAATTCCGGCCCACTTGAGAATATGTGCGATCAGCGACGTTGTTGTCGTCTTGCCATTCGAGCCGGTGATGGCGATCAGGCGGCCGCGCAGGAACCGCCACGCCAGTTCGATTTCGCTCCAGACTGGAATTCCTTTTGAGCGTGCGGTGGCGAGCAAAGCCAGATCGGCGGGGACGCCTGGGCTCAGCACGATCAGATCTTGCTGCTCGAACATTGCTGGACTGTGCGCACCCAGCTCGAGCGTGACGCCGGCGGCGCGCAGCTTTGCGGCGGCTTCGGCGAGCTTTGATTCAGGTTCCGTGTCGGTGGCTGTGACGCGCGCGCCGTGTTGCGCGCAGAAAAGCGCCGACGCGACGCCGGAGCGCGCGACGCCTACTACCAACACTCGTTTTTCGGCTAGCTCGATTCCTGGGCGCAAGTTCTTACCTCAGTTTTAGAGTCGTCAGCGAAAATAATGCGAATACGAATGCGGCAATCCAGAAGCGCACGATGATTTTCGATTCGCTCCAGCCCAGCAGCTCGAAATGATGATGCAGCGGGGCCATGCGAAAGATGCGCTTGCCGGTGAGCTTGAATGACGCCACTTGCAGAATCACCGAGAGCGCTTCGAGAACGAAGACGCCGCCGATTGAAATCAGCAAAATTTCCTGTTTGATGATGACTGCTACCGTGCCGATTGCGCCGCCGATGGCTAGCGAGCCGACATCGCCCATGAAAAGTTCGGCGGGATGCGCGTTGTACCAGAGAAAGCCTAGCGATGCGCCGAGCAGCGAGCCGCAGAAAATTGTTAGCTCGCCGGCGTCTGGGATGTGCTGCATGTCGAGATACTCGGAGAAGCGCGCGTTGCTGGCGACGTAGGTGAGTACCGTCAGCGCGCCGGAAGCGACCAGGGTGCAGCCGATCGCCAGACCGTCGAGGCCGTCGGTGAGATTCACGGCGTTCGAGCAGCCCACGATTACCAGCACGAGAAATAGCACGAAGGGGATGAACGCTAGCAGCCAGATGATGTGGTGCGTCAGAAGCGGACGAATTACCAGATCGGGATGCAGGCGCTTGAAAAACGGGACGCTGAGCTGCGTCGAATAGAGACCGCGCTGCTGCAAGGCTAGCAGGATTGCGCCGACCGCGACGCATGTGAGCACTTGATAGGTGAATTTTGCTTTGGGGGTGAGGCCGAGATTGCGGCGGCGGACTACTTTGTTGTAATCGTCGATGAAGCCGATTATGCCGAAGGCGATTGTGGCGCCGAGGGCCAGCATGGCGTAGCCGTTGCGGAGGTCGGCCCATAGCAGCGTGGGCACGGCGATTGCGGCTACGATCAGGACGCCGCCCATTGTGGGCGTGCCTGCTTTTACTTGATGGCGCTGCGGGCCTTCGGCGCGGATGAATTGCTTTACTTGCATTTCGCGGAGGCGGTTGACGACCCACGGCTCGAGCACGATCGATAGAATCATCGCGGTGAGGCTGGCTACCGCGGTGCGCACGGTGATGTAACGGAAGACATTGAACGGGCTGAAATAGGGGCGCAGGACGAAGACGAAAAGATAATAGAGCATCTTAGCGACGCCCTTTGCGGGAGCGGCCGGCTGCTTGCGGGACTTTGGATTTTGGGCCGCGCTGCTGGTCGGGGGCGCTGGAATCCGCGTTGCGGGAGCGCAGGGCTTCGAGAATTCTTTCCATCTTCACGCCGCGCGAGCCTTTGAGGAGGAGCAGGTCGCCTCGGGTGATGAAGGAGGCCAGGAATTTTCCGGCGTCGTCGGAATTGGCGAAAAATTTCGTTTGCGCGCGCGGGTGGCCCGCTTCGATGGCGGCTTCGACTAGCGCCGCCGCGTCGCCTTGGACGCCGAAGATCCAATCGATGGCTGGGGCGCCTTCGCGCTGGGCTTCGGCGGCGTGGCGGCCGGATTCGCGATGTAGCTCGGGCGACGTTGCGCCCAATTCGAGCATTTCGCCCGCGGCCAGAATGCGGCGCTTGTGGCTGGACGAATTTGCCAGCAGATCGGCGAGCGCATCGAGCGCCGTGGGGCTCGAATTGTAGGTGTCATTGATCACTACGAATCCTTGCTTGAAGCGCACTACTTCGCCGCGTTTATCGGCTGGCTGCAGCTTCGGAAAAACGCGCGCGGCATCTTCCGCGCCTATGCCCCAGACGCTTGCCGCCGCTAGCGCTGCAACGGCGTTCATTACATTGTGTCGCCCGATCAGCGGGAGTTTGAGCTGCGCGGTTCCTTCGGGCGCGATCAATTCGAACGTGGTGCCATCGATGCCGCGGTCTTCGATATTTTCGGCGCGAAATTCTGCCTTTGCGCTGCTGCCGAACGTAATCACGCGTCCTGGGGCGACTTCTCCGAAATGAGCGACGCGCTCGTCGTCAGCGTTCAAGACGGAGGCCGCGGCGTCGCCGGCGAAGCCGTGCCCTTCGAGTGCGACGCGAGCGCCGCGACGCGGCAAATTCTCGATTAGCTCGCGCTCTGCGAGCGCCACTTCATCGATCGACGCGAAAAATTCGAGATGCTCGACGGCTACGCGCGTCACCACGCCGAGATCCGGGGCCACGATGCGCGTCAGCCGCGCCAATTCTCCGCGGCGCGACATGCCCAGCTCCGCCACTACCGCCTCGTGCTCGTCTTCGAGTTGAAACAGAGTTAGCGGCAGTCCGTAATCGTTATTCAAATTGCCCGTTGATTTCAGAACGCGGAACCGCGCGCCCAGCAGCGCCGCCAGAATTTCTTTGGTGGTCGTTTTTCCCACCGAGCCGGCGACGGCTGCCACGCGCCGTTCGGGCTTGGCTTCGCGCCAGGTGCGTAGGACGGCGGCGGCCAGTTGCTGCATGCCGTAGAGCGTGTCCTCGACGGCGAAGAGACGCGCTTGAATCGCTTCGGGGTAAGACGGCCGGCGAGCGCTCTCCACGATTGCCGCCGGAATGCCACGTTCCAGAACTTCACTGACAAAATCGTGTCCGTCGTGACGCGGTCCGCGTATGGCGATGAACAGTTGCCCGGGAGCCACCGTGCGAGAATCAATCGAGACACCGGCCAGCCGGGCCACGGGGTCGAGTGCGGTAGGCAGCGCGACACCCAGAGCGCCAGCCACCTGTTCCATCGTCCACCGCATTGCGTCTCCCGTGGTTCTATCGTCATTCTCGTGAGGAGAAATGACTTATATTGTTTGGCCCGTAGCTCGGCAAATCAGCGCCCGCGCTTTTGGCCTGCGGAATGGCGGCCGCTGGCCGATCTAACCGGTGCGGATTGAGGCTCTTGGCCGTTACTTCGCAGTCTTGCTGTAGCCGCGAGCCTGCAGGACTTTCCGCGCCATTTTGCGGTCGTCGAACTCAAACGTGCGGTCGTTGAGGATCTGAGTGTTTTCATGACCTTTCCCCGCCAGGAGGACTAAGTCTCCCGGCTTAGCTTCGTCGAAAATTAGGTCAATGGCGCGCTCCCGATCTGGTTCGATTCGGTACTGCGCATTGACTTTCTGCAATCCCACCACCACGTCGTTGATAATTCGCAGAGGATCTTCGGTCCGCGGGTTGTCGCTGGTGAGCACCACTAGATCGGCTAGCGAGCCGGCGGCTTCGCCCATTAGCGGGCGCGTGGAGCGGTCGCGTTCGCCGCCTGCGCCGAAGAGGATCATTACGCGTCTGTTGGGGGTGATTTCGCGGCCGAGTTGGAGCAAGTTTCGGATGGCGTCGTCGGCGTGCGCGTAGTCGACGACCACGTGGAATGGTTGGCCTTCGTCAATTTGCTCGAAGCGGCCTGGGACGGTTTTTAGATCGCGGATGCCGGCTTCGATTCGCGGGATGGGAATGTCGAGCGCGATGGCGGCGCCGATGGCTGCCAGGATGTTGTAGACATTGACGCGGCCGACTAGCGTCGAGCGCACTTCGACATTGCCGGCCGGAGTTTGCGCCGTGAATTCGAGACCGTTGAATCCGGGCGTGAATTTTTTCGTGGTGATTTGCGGCGAGCCGCTTAGGCCATAAGTAATCGTGCGTTGACCTGTCTTCGAGAAATCTTCGGTCAGCCGCTTTCCGTAGGCATCGTCGGTATTGATAATCGACGCTTGCGGCGCGCCTGCGCCGGTGCCTTCGAAGAGACGGCGCTTGGCGGCGAAATATGCGTCGAAGGTTTTATGGAAATTTAGATGATCGTGCGTAAGATTCGTGAATACTGCTGCGGCGAAGCGCAGGCCCCAGACGCGATCCATCGCCAGCGCGTGCGAACTGGCTTCCAGCACCACCGCCGAGCCGCCTGCATCGCGAACTTCTGCGAACATTTCTTCCAAGTCGACCGATTCGGGCGTGGTGTTGATGGCTTTGCGCGGGCCGCGCGGCGTCGAATAGCCCGTCGTGCCGATCAGGCCGGTCGTGTGTCCTGCGGCGTGCAAGATGGAATCGACCAGAAATGAAACGGTGGTTTTGCCATTCGTGCCGGTGATGCCGACGAGCTTTAGCGCGTTTGCTGGGTGATGGAAAAAGTTCGCGGCGGCGAGTGCCAAGCCGCGGCGAGCTGTTTCTTTCTTAAGCTGCACCCAGACTACGTTGCGTGGGGTATCTTCGGGGCGGGCGTCTTCGCTGGCGATCGCCGTGGCACCGTGCTCAATCGCGTCGGAGATAAATCTATTTCCGTCGGCCTTCGATCCTTGCAGCGCGAAGAATAGAGTGCCCGGCTGCGCTTTGCGGCTATCGCAAACTACCGCGCGAATTTCCGCGTCGAGCGATCCGGCTATCGCAATCGTCCCGACTCCATCGAGAATTTCGCGCAGCTTCATCATTGTGGGCCGCGGCGCGGCCTTCGCGTGCCCTCCGTTCATCTCATCGCGATCTTTGGCCATTGCCCTCAATTCGCGCCCCCTTGCAAATTCGCGGGGACGTACTTCCCCGGCCGCCCGAAACGCACCACGACGCGGGTGCCGCGATTTACGCGGGCGCCGGCTTGCGGTGATTGATCTAGTGCAAACCCAGTTCCAACTAGAACCGGGGTGAGGCCCAGTTTGGAACATGCTTCGGTAACGCCTCGCACGCTCTGGCCTGATAGGCTCGGCACGGTCACGCCCGGCTCGCCGCCAAATTCAACGGTGGGCGCGCTCGACGCACCGGCGTCCGCGTTTGCAGCCGGTGCTGGCGCGGAAGAATCCGTTGGATTGCTGCGCGCGCTCGCGGCCTTGGCCTCTTCCTCATCATCCATCGCGTCGAGCTTCGAAGCGTCGCGGCGCCGCGCGGCCATTTCGACCGCGGGAACTACTGGAATATCGTGCGGCGTATCGAGGTACTGCAAAACTTGCTCGGCCACGCGCCGGAACACCGGACCGGCTACTTCGCCGCCGTGGTGTGCGCCGATGGGTGAATCGATAACAACCAGCATTGTGATCACCGGATCGCTAACCGGGGCAAAGCCAACGAACGACGTAACGTATTTGTCAGGAGAATAGCGGCCCGTTGCGGGGTCAATTTTTTGCGCAGTGCCGGATTTTCCGGCGTCGGTCCAGCCGTTAAGAGCCGCCGGCTTGCCGGTGCCGCCGGTGTCGACAATTACGCCTGCCATCAACTGGCGCAAAGTTGCGGCAATTCTTGAATCGATCGCGCGCCGCTGCGCAGGTTCAGAATCCGAATTTTTCTGAATGGCATTCGAGGGACCGCTGCCGACGGATTTGACGATGTGGGGGCGATACATTAATCCGCCGTTGGCGATGGCAGAAACGAAGGTGGTGGTTTGCACCGGCGTGACGCTTACTTCCTGACCGATGGCAATCGAGCCGATGGAACTCGGCGTCCAATGCTCTAGCGGGCGGAAAAGTCCGCGATTTTCTCCCGGCAAATCGATTCCCGTGAGCTCGCCAATTCCGAATTTACGCGCGGTCTGATAAAGATTCGACGCGCCGTCTCTGAGCGCAATTTTAATCGAGCCTACATCGCTCGAATGTGAAAGCACCTGCGCGACGGTCAGGGTGCCAAACGGATGCCAATCGTGAATCAAGCGGCCCGCAACAATAATCGTGCCGTTCTGGCAATCCACCAGATCCGACGGACTCGCCACGCCGCTCTCAAACGCGCTCGCCAGCGTGATCACTTTGAAAGTAGAGCCAGGTTCGTAAGCGGCGGCAACGGCACGATTCATGCGCACGTCGTCTTCGAAAGCCGATGGCTCGTTCGAGTCGAATGTGGGCCAGTTCGCGACTGCCAGCAATTCCCCGGAATTGGGATCTTCGATGACGATGGACCCCGATTTCGCGTGGGTGTCGTTCATCGCCGCGGCTAATTCTTTTTCGGCGATGTACTGAATATTTTCGTCGATCGTGAGCGTGACACTCGAGCCCGGTTGTGCAGCCACTTCGCTGCGATCCACTCCGCGCCGCCGCGCGTCTTTCGTCACCAACGTGCGGCCCGGCTTGCCCTTGATCAACTTGTCGAGCGCGTACTCGATTCCGCCCTGTCCCTGCTGATCGACGTTTACGTAGCCGATCACTTGCGAAGCGAGCGAGCGCTGCGGATAGACGCGCTCCGGCTCTTTCTGAACGTAAATTCCGCGCAGATTAAGAGCCTCGATGCGCGCGGCAATTTCGGGAGTGAGCTTGCGCGCCAGCACAGGAAAGGGATGAGGTTCAGCGAGCTTCGCGCCAATTTCTTCCGGCGCCACATTTAGTACGCGCGAAAGAAGCTGGGCCACCATGTCGTTGTCGTTTATTTCGGAGCTGTCGGCGAAGCAATAATCTACCGGGAGGCTGACGGCGAGTTCGTGGCCATTGCGATCGAAAATCGAGCCGCGCTTCGGAGTAGTTTCGCGCACGCGCAACTGCTGCCGCTGCGCCCTGGCCAGATAATCGCTATAGCGGAAAAGTTGCAGGTACCCGAGACGCGCGAAAACCGCGCCCATCCAAACGAGCGCCAGCACAAAAACGACCAGCCAGCGGACGCGGGGATTGCGCGGCTCCATATTTTCCCGGGGCTCCGGCGAAGCGAGCTTGGGCCTCTGCCCGCCATTCGTCGGCGTTTCTCGGCGGGCCAAAGGACGTGTCATGGGATTCGATCTATGGCCGCGATGCCGCGGACTGCGCCGGAACTTCCGCGACTACGCCTTCCACAGCGCCTTGCGCCGGAGCAACCTGGCCAGGCACGGGCACGGACAATCCGAGTTGCTGACGCGCGATGGCATCAATGCGCATCGGCGCGCTGAGCGAGGCAACTTCGAGGCGCAATTGCTGATTCAGCTCGGTGGCCTGGGCGCGTTCGCCCTGCAACTGCTCGAGCGAGTAGCGAAACTGGATGCATTCGAAGTGTTGCCACGCGTAAGTGAGCAAGCAAACGCCCAGCGCGGCGCCTCCGAGCATCTTTCGTCCGAGTTCGCGCCAACGTTGCGGCGCGGTAGCTCGCACCAGCCGGGAATTATCGATACGCTTCAATGTGTAGTATTCGGTCATGGCTGTCCGTCGCGCGGCTATGCAGCCGCGGCTTCTAACTTTTGCGCCACGCGCATTTTGGCGCTGCGCGCGCGCGGGTTATCACGAATCTCATCGAGGGTGGGCTCGATGATCTTCTTCGTTAGGATTTCAAATTGGCCTTCGCGCGCGAGGCGCTGAAACGCATGCTTCACTTGGCGGTCTTCCAGCGAGTGATAGCTGAGCATCACCCAGCGGCCGCCGGGAGAAATTGTGGCAGGGGCCCGCGAAAGAAACTGCTCGAGTTCCTCCTCTTCTCGATTCACCGCAATCCGCAGCGCCAGAAACGTTTTTGTCGCGGGATGCAGTCTCTGCCTTCCCCTTGCTTTTCGAGCCCCTGCCACACTGGTTGCCAAATGTGCGGTGTCGCGAATAGGTCGCGCGCGCACTATTGCTTTGGCGATTCTGCGTGAATCTCTCTCCTCCGCTTTCTGATAGAGGAGATCGGCCAATTCCCTTTCCGGCCAGTGATTCACAATTTCGTCGGCGGTCAATGCCTGCTCGGGATCCATGCGCATATCGAGCGGCGCCGCGTAGCGGAACGAAAATCCGCGTTCCGGGGTATCGAGTTCGAGCGTTGAAACTCCCAAGTCGGCCAGCACGCCGTCGAGCGGCGGCATCTGCTGCTGTCTGGCCACTTCGCCGATCTCGGAAAAACTTGCTTTCACCAGCGTTACCTTTTCTTTCAAATCCCCATCTTTGAAACCAATGACTCGTTCTTGCGTGAGAGCCAGGGCCTGCGGGTCGCGATCAATTCCGTACACGCGCCCCGTGGTCAGCCGCCTTGCAATTTCAACAAGATGGCCGCCTGTTCCGGTGGTGGCGTCGAGATAGGTTCCCTCGGGCCGTATAGACAGCCACTCCAGAACTTCCCTGAGCATTGCCGGCGTGTGCAGCACGCTCAAACTTAAACGCCCAGGTCGTCGAGTACCTTTTCGTCTTCCGTGGTAATTGGGTTGTTCTTCAGCCGATCCTGGAACCTCGCCTGGTTCCAGATGGTCAAGTGGTCGAGATCGCCGAGGACATTCACCTCGCCGCTGATTTGCGCTTCTTCGCGGAGAAGCGCGGGAACCAGGAGTCTGCCCTGGCTATCTATCTCAACTTCTTGACCGTAATAATTCACGCGATCGAGGAATCGTTGCTTCGACCGGTTGTGCGAGGAGGTTCGCGCCAGACGCGCTTCCTTCTCTTCCCAGACTTTCATCGGGAAGACCCACGCATTGTCGCCTCCTTCGCTGGTTACGTAGAACTTTTCGCCCATTTCCCGAAGCTCGCGCAGAAATGCCCGCGGGATTTTCAGCCGTCCCTTCGCGTCCACAGTTGCGGGATGGTTCCCCCGAAGCATTTGCAGTTTCGCCTAAACCGCCTAAAATGAGCCCTAGACATGCTGTTCTTTGACCACTGACAACCACTTCGTACCACTTTTGGCCACTGATAATAGTCACCTACAGCACGATGTCAAGCGGAATCAGCAAGAATTTGGAAGAATTTTTGCGTAGGTAATGTCCGCGAAAGCGCGGCGCGCGTGCGGACCACTAGATATGGTGCGTCAAAATCCAGAGTAGACGATTGCTTGGTGAATTCGCGAGGAAATGCAATTTTGTTCCGAAACGGTAAACAGAAATTTTATTTTTTGGCGAGCAGGCTGGACTACTGCGCGGGAAGTGGATTGCGAAGCTGATTCAAATCGCGGAGCGTCTGCTGCTCGTCAGGCGAGAGCCCCTGCATGAAATTGGGATCCTTGAGTTTCGCGTCGCGCTGCGCTGGAGACAGATCGTGCAGGACGCGCAGACGGCCGAGCAGAAGCTGGCGCCGCTCGACAGGCATGGCCTGCCAACGCGGAAGCAGACTGTTGCGGACGTATTGGCGTTGTTGCGGGGAGAGGCTCTCGAACAGCCGCTCGCGATCCTGAATGGCATTCTTCTGTTCCGGGCTCAGCCGGTTCCACTGCTCGAGATTCTGTCGAATCTGCGCCTGGCGCTCCGGCGGCAGGCTCTTAAATCGTTCGTTGTTCTCCATGAAGCGCTGCTGCTCTTCCGGCGAGCGATCGCGGAGCTGCTCAACCCACTTCGGCGGCAATCCTTCCATGCTGCGAACATTCGGCTTGCCCTTTCCGGCGCCGGGCTTCGCAGCGCCGCGCTGGCCGGATGCACCCGCGTCACCTTCAGCGGGCTTCGCATCATCGGGCCGCACGTCCTTCGACGCAGCGTCGGCCGCCGCGTCGCGACGCGCTTTGCGGTCAGCCTTGCGCTGCTGCTGCGCCGCGCGGAAAGCCTGGGCGCGATAGCCCATCTGCGCGCGAGCGGGAAGCGCAGGCAGCAACACGATTGCTGCCAGCACCAGCAGGCACAATTTGAACTTGCCGGAAATCATCTAGATATGTCCGTCTTGATCCTTGCTCTGATTCTGATCCGGGCCCGCCTGGCTTTGCTGCGCTGCCGGCAATTCCGAAAGCGCGTCGAAATTCTTGACTACATCGTAATTTTCGAGCACGTCGAGATCCTTGATTATGCGGAAATCCTGCTCGCTTTGCGCGCTGCTTGAGGCGCCATCGGAAACATTCGGCTCGATGCGCGAAGTCCAGGCGAAAAGCGCCAGCAAGCAGGCCAGCGCAAAGGCGAAGCGCGGCGCGGGCATCAGCCATCCCAGCCAGCTCGCGCGCGGTTCCGCGGCGATGCTCTGCCGCACGCGCGCGTCGAATGCGACCGACGGCTGCATGCGCGGAAGTTCCTCGAGCACGACGGAGAGACTGCGGAATTCCTCGATGCGCGTCTTGCATGCCGCGCACACCGCCGCATGCGCTTCCAGTTCGCGCTGTTCGGCGGCGCTGGCGCGTCCATCGAGATACGGAATCAGTGATTCCGCGATGCGCTCGCAATTCATTTCGTATTTCATGACAACCTTCTCTTCCCTGCTTCGGCTGGGACCGCCGGCGCGGGAGACACCGCCAAACCTACTAGCGGCGCCAACTGCACCCGGAGCGTCTCGTAAGCGCGGAACAGCAGCGACTTGAGCGCCGCGTCCGAACACTCGAGAACCTGGGCTATTTCACAGTAATCCATTTCTTCGTACTTATGCAGCAGGACGGCGATGCGTTGCTTTTCCGGTAACGATTCGACCGCGCGGCGAATCAGCGCGGTGCGATCCTGCTCGATCAAAAATTGGTCCACGCGCAATTCGCGGGCCGGAAGTTCCATGGGAGCGGCGTCATCTTCGTTGGTCGTGGCGTCGAGCGAAACTTCCATCTGCTGGTGTCGCGTGTCGCGAATGCGATTGAGCGCGAGATTGGTGGCGATGCGGAAAAGCCAGGTGGTGAATTTGGCGCTCGCTTCGTAGCCGTGCCGCGCGCGATAGACGCGCAGAAAAACTTCCTGGGCCAGATCTTCCGCGGTGGCTGAATCTCGTACCATGCGGTAGAGGAAATTGACCAAGGGCGTCCGGTAGCGCTGGAGGAGATGCTCGAACGACGCATCGTTCCCCGCTTTTGCTTCCAGCATGAGCTGGACGTCGGACCTGGCCATAACAGCCACATCATATCTAACACGGTCTACGTCATAAAGTTGCAAGGTGCGCTAGGGTCCAAAAAGAGGACATGTCCGCCGCAGTGAAAGAGTTGCTTTCTGGCCCAGCAAGGGCTAGCATTTGATCCAGAGAGTTCGACAAGGCCATTGGAATCAGTCGCTTAGAGGTGGAAATATGGCTTTCCGGGGCTGGAGTTCCTGGTTAGGTCCGGCGGGTGGGCTTTTTTTCCTTGGGCTAGCTGCGTGCGCAAATGCCCAGGCGACCAGTCCCAAAATCGCCTCAAACTGCAACGTCACGGCGGAGGAGTATGCGGTTTACTCCGGGGTTCTGCATGATCTCGGCAAACCCGAACACCCTGCCGAGCGATGGGACGACAAGCCGCAATACGTGTTATCGGACGCAACTTCGACGAACGCAGGAAATACTTACAGCGATCCGGAAAGCATCCCTTGGCCAGACCATCCTGCACCCGCTAATCAACCGTCAAAAGTGACGACGAAAAATTTCTCGTATAAGTCCCAGCGGTCTTGTCGGCTAAAGCCGTTGATTGAACCCCCTTCAGGCTACAAACTTGCTCCTTCTGAGGACATCTGCCGGCTCTTCTCGAACCCAAAAGACGGCTGGAGCAAGTTTTATGAAAAATATCCGAATTCATCTGGACTATGGGAAATTTCGCGTGTCGGGTTCGACGGGATGAAAAATGAGGCTCTAGTTTACGTTGAGCATATCTGCGGGCTGACCTGTGGCAGCAATCACATCGTCCTACTTCGCAAATCGGCCGGCAAATGGATGGTCCTGAACCGCGCCATGACTGGGGGCCCGGTTGGCATCCCAAGCGGCACGCAATCGACGCCGGATCACAAATGAAACGTAAGTTTCAGCAGCAACATAGCAAGGACACCCAGAAAAACTAGAATCGGCATGCCAGCCGCCGGTTCGCGATTCACCTCGGGGATTAGATCCGACGCAGCTACGTACACCGTGACTCCTGCTGAAAACGGGAGCGCGATTCCTACCGCGCCGCGCAGGGCGTACATCAGTGCTACGCCGGCAAGCGTTGCGCCGCCTAGGGCTGCTGATGAGAGTAGCGCGATGCGCCGGCTTTGTCCGCTGGCGAGCATCAGCGACGCGACTGTGGAGCCTTCGGGCAGTTTGTGCAGGAACACTGCCAGAAAAATTACGCCGCCTAGCCACGTTGACACAAGCACGCCGGACGCGATGGCCACACCGTCGAAAAATGTGTGGATCACCAGGCCGAGAACTGCGGCGATTCCCGCGTGCGCGTGAGCCATTTCGTCGTGATGCGTCTCCTCGCCGAAATGGAAATGCGGGGCAAGCGTGTGCTCGAAAAAATGAACCAGCAGGTAGCCGGCGAGGACTAGAAAGAAAACTGCATCCGGGTGTGCGGTGATTTTCAGGGACTCGGGAATCATTTCCAGGAACGCGGTGGCCAGCATGAAGCCTGCGCCGAGGGCGATGAAATATTTCAGGTAGGCGCGCGACCATTGGCCGCGGACAATCGCTAGGCCGCCGAGCACATTCGCTGCGGCGGCAATTACGCCTAGAAGCAGCGCCAGTAGAATGCGCGATGCGGCGATTTGGGTCATGGGCCGTTAACCGGCGTGTCGGAAGAGAATCACGTCGCCGTCTTGCACGATGTACTCTTTGCCTTCTAGTCGAAGTTGCGCGCGTTCTTTTGCTACGGCGAAGCTGCCCGCGGAAAGCAGATCTTCCCAGCGGACTACTTCCGCCTTGATGAAATTCTTTTCGATATCGCCGTGAATCGCCCCTGCAGCTTTTTGCGCGTTCATCCCGCGCTCGATCGTCCAGGCCCGGCACTCTGGCTCGCCGCAAGTCAGAAAAGAAATTAGCCCGAGCAAGCGATAGCTGGCCTGAATCAGACGGTCGCGGCCGGATTCCGCCAGCCCATAGGCCTTCATCATTTCCGCAACTTCCGCTTCGTCCAGATCCGCGAGTTCCGCTTCGATTTTTCCGCAGAAAGGCACCACCGCGGTTTGCGGTTTGGATGCCAGCTTTTCGAGTTTATATTTCTCGATTGCGTGGCCGGCATCCGCGGCTTCTTCGTCGCCGAGATTCAGCACATAAAGCATCGGCTTGATGGTGAGGAATGTGAAACCGCCGAGCGCCTTCATTTCTTCTGGCTTGAATTCGAGTTCGCGCAACGGCTTTTCGGATTCGAGAGCTTGCTTGCAGATCGTGAGTAAGCGGTGCTCGAGTTCGAGGTGCGGCTCTTTCTTGCGCTTCAAATCTTTTTCGAGGCGCTCGAGGCGCTTGGTGGCCTGCTCGAGATCGTTGAAGATCAGCTCGATCTCCACGTTATCGATATCGCGCATGGCATTGATGCTGCCGGCCGCGTGAGGCACCGCGGGATCTTCGAAGAGCCGGACCACGTGCGCCAGTGCGTCAGCCTCGCGCAACGGCACCAGCGACTGGGCGTTCTTCTCGCGGTCCTGCTGCATGCCGCCGACGTCGACGTATTCGATGGTGGCAAACGTAATCTTCTTCGGCTTGAAAACTTCAGAAAGTTTGACCACGCGAGGATCGGGCACGCGGGCGATGCCCACATGCGCCTCGCCCGGCTTCATGCGGGCATCCACGCGCGCATGCGTCAAAATCCGGAACAGACTGGTCTTGCCGACTTGAGGTAATCCAATTATTCCTGTTTGCATAAACGTGTGATACTAGCACACGCCACGGAGGTTCCCAGTATGACCGCAGCAACCGCCACCGCCCTCGCCAAGAAAAAGAAGAAGCCCTACCCGTTCAATCATCTCGCGGCGGTCCGTCATCTGCGAGCCTGCGACGAGAAATTCGACAACTTGATCGAGCGAGTCGGCCGATTCCGCATGGAGCTAGACACGCATCCCAGCCCATACGACGCGTTGATGGAAGCCATCGTCTATCAGCAGCTCAACGGCAAAGCAGCAGGAACTATTTTCGGACGACTGAAAGATCGCGTAGGAGGCGGAAATATTCCCACGCCCGCGCAAATCATCGCTGCGTCGGATGAAACGCTGCGAGGCGCCGGCCTCTCGCGCCAAAAACTCGCCGCGATCAGGGATCTAGCACAAAAAACTCTGGATGGAGTGGTGCCAAGCCTGGCGGAAGTCGAGCTACTGGCGGACGAAGAAATCGTAACGAGGCTAACAGCAGTCCGCGGCGTGGGCGTCTGGACCGTTCACATGTTGCTGATCTTTCGCCTGGGACGCCCCGACGTTTTACCGACGTTGGACTACGCCGTCCAACAAGGCTTTAAGCTGGCCTATAAAAAACGCAAGCTGCCAAAGCCAAAAGATCTGCAAGCCTTCGGCGAAAAGTGGAAGCCCTATAGAAGCGTAGCAAGCTGGTATCTCTGGCAAGCCGTCCATCTACATCGCAGCAACAAGGTCAATCCGAGAGCCAAGTAGCGCCGGCGTCCCTGCCGGCGTCCGACGACCACCAAATAGCGCAACAAAGAAAATCATCGACGGACGAAAACGTGAGTTCATCGAGGTCCCGAAAAATCTCGAACGGTCAAAAATAATCCCACGAGCCCCAAAAGCAGCACCGTGCCTTCGATCCGCACCGACCACTGATGCAAGCTGTCAAACTCGACGCGCAGCGGATTGTCGCGCGGCGTAGCATCCACCGAAACCATCTCCCGCCGCAATCCAGCCAACCGGCTAGTAACGAACTTCTGCGAATAAAAAGTAAGCGCAATCATCAAAACCACCAAAATCGCCGCAGGCCGCGCAATCGCCGCAATCGACCGCCGCTCGACTACCAGCGCCAGCACATAAATCAATCCAGCCACGATCCCGATCCAATGCAACCGCCCCAAGGCAAATCCCACCATTGTCCCAGCCTGATCGCGACTCCCCAACACCCCAAACGCCCCAGGCGCCACCACGAAGCTTAAGAAAATAATCCCGCCCACCCAAGTACCTAGCGCCAGAATCTCAATAAATCGCAACGTCGATGTCATTCTTTCACCACTCGCACTTCCGAGAAGTCAGCTTCCTTCTCAAGTATCTCGCGGATCGTCGCCACCATACCATCGTTGTCGTCAATCTTGCCTGCACCGCTCAGGCGCTCCCACAGCGAGCGGCGCTTCTCGACAATTATTCTCCACTCTCCTAGATTTTTCGGCGAGTCTTCGTCCGCGTTGCCGCTCATCGCTAGAAAATAGGCGTGATCGGCTCGTCTCGCACGAAGATACCAGCCCCAGTCTTCCTGCCCCGGCGATCCAGCCTTCACATTCTCGTGGATCAATCGAGCCTCAAGCCACGCGGCCAGATCTTCTCCAAAACAACCCGGATTAATGAAGTGAGGCTTGGCAACCGAAAGATTAAAACGGCCGGTCTTGAATAATATATGCCGAGAGTTCATTCGCCAGCCCACCAGCGCGAATTTCCTGTCCACACGGTTGACCACTTCTTGAACACATCCAACCAATCATTGTGTCAGGTACTCGAAGGAACAGTGGCAAAATAATTCGGGGATGGTGGGCGATCAAGGACTTGAACCTTGGACCTCTCCCGTGTGAGGGGAGCGCTCTAACCAACTGAGCTAATCGCCCCGAACGCGACATCATTTTTGTAGCAAAAGGCCGGACCAATTGCAAACCAAGACGAGCAACGCCGGCAGCCAACTTGCTGAGTTGAAGCGCTCCATTTCGCACGTCGTCAAAGGCAAAGAGGACGTAATCCAGCTCGCGCTCACCACTCTTCTCGCGCGCGGCCACTTGCTGATTGAAGATGTTCCCGGCGTGGGTAAAACTACTCTGGCGCAGGCCTTGGCGCGTTCGTTTCATTGCAGTTTTCAGCGGCTGCAATTCACTTCCGATTTGCTCCCGAGCGACGTGATCGGCGTAAGCGTCTTTGATCCGGTCCGCCAGAATTTTGAATTCAAGCCTGGCCCGATTTTCGCCAACGTGGTGCTGGCCGATGAAATCAACCGCACCACGCCGAAAACGCAATCTGCGCTACTCGAAGCGATGAGCGAATCGCAAATCACGGTGGACAATCACACGCATCCGCTGCCCGATCCATTTCTGGTGGTCGCGACGCAAAATCCGATCGAGCATCACGGCACTTATCCTTTGCCTGAATCGCAGCTCGATCGTTTTTTGATGCGCATCCGCATGGGCTATCCTTCGCGCGCCAGCGAAAAGGAAATCATTCGCAATGGCAGCAGCTCTTCGCCTGCTGAATCCGTCGCTGCTTCGATGGATGCCGCCGATGTGTTGGCTATGCAGGAAGCTGTGAAGCAGGTGAAAGTGGATGAGAGCCTGCTCGATTACGCGCTGGAAATTGTCGAGCGCACGCGCACTTCCGAGCAATTGAGTCTTGGAGTGAGTCCGCGCGGAGCTGTGATGCTGCATCGCGCCGCACAGGCTCGCGCGTTTCTCGAAGGCCGCGATTTCTGTCTGCCCGATGATTTCAAGCGGCTGATTCTTCCGGTGTTCTCGCATCGCGTGGTGGTCAGCTCGCGTTATGTCTCGACGCAGCGCAAATCCGCGCAGGCCGAAGCCATCCTCGACGAAATTCTCGAAACCACGCGCGTTCCACTCTGATGTCGGAATCGGATTCATTCGTCGCACGCCTCTGGCGCGAACGCGATCGCCCGGGATGGCGGCTGTTCGCCGCGTCAATGGGCACGCTGGCCGTGGCAATGGTGCTCGCGCTTTTTTCCGCGGCGGTGGCGCAGGAAGGACGCATCAAGCTCGCGACCGGCGCAGCATTCGGCGCGCTGGCGCTTGCTGGTTGGGTGGCCGTTTCCTTCGTGCCTGCGCTGGCGAAACGCACCAGCCTGCGTTGGCTCGCGTATCAAATTGATTACAAGCTGACGCGGGAAGGGATCGTCTATCTCGCGCTGATATTGATTCTCGTGTTAGCCGCAGTGAATACCGGCAACAATTTGCTTTTTCTGGTGCTCGGTTGCCTGCTGGCGGGGATTTTGATTTCGGGAGTGCTTTCCCGCGCGGTGCTTACGGGAATTGAGTTGAAACTGGAAATGCCTGAACGGCTTTTTGCCGAGCAGCCGGTGCTGGCGACGGTTGAGGTTCGAAATGAGAAGGAAATTTGGCCGTCGTTATCGCTACGCATCGAAGGCGACCCCAAGGATAAGTCCACGGCGCAAATTCTTGTGCAGCCGGTTTATTTTCCCTACATTCCGCGGCGCAGCTCGGCGCGGCAGAAAGTGCAGCTGGTGTTTCCGCGGCGGGGCGTCTATCGCCAGGATGCTTTTTCGATTCGCACCAAGTTCCCGTTCGGCTTGTTCGAAAAAGGACGCCGCGTGGATTCGCCGCTGGAGGTCATCGTTTATCCGCACATCGAGCCGGCCGAGCAGACTTACGAAATTCTGCCGCTCATTAGCGGAGAGATGGCCAGTTACTTTCGCGGACGCGGGCACGACCTGCATTCCATCCGGCAGTATCAGCCGCAAGATAGCGCGCGCTTTGTCGATTGGAAAATTTCGGCGAAGACTGGCTCGTTGAAGGTGCGCGAATATTCGCGCGAGGACGAGCGGCGCTTGATGCTGGTGCTCGATCCGATGATTGGTCCTCCGCGGGCGAATCTTGGGAAGCTTAGCGAGGCTGAACATTTGGAACGCTTCGAGCGCGGCGTTTCGCTTGCTGCCAGCATCGCCTGGCATTTTCAGGAAATTAATGCGGTGATGCAGTTTCGCACGGATCGCATGAGCACGCCAATGGCTCCCGCGGGGGAAATCATTTACGAAATTCTGCGCGAGTTGGCTTTTATTCAGCCGGACACCGGCGAAACCGGCGGCAGTTTTCTGGATGAACTGGCTGCTGAGACTGAGGTATTCAAGATTGTGCTTACGCGGCGCGCGCAAAGCTCGATTCCTTCGGCCTTATGGTCATCCTCCTATTTCATCTTCTTCGATTCGATTTAGGACAACTTTTTAAGATCTTGATGCGCTATGAGTGTGGGCGACGGTTTAAGTAGCGCTGGCGTCCCCGCCGGCATCTTACGACCTCGTTGTAAGCCAGATAGAAAATGTCCAATCGGAACAATCTCATCGTCGCGTCGAAGAATTGCGCCGGCCAAACTTTGAGCCTGTGGCACGATTCGCGCTCGTAAGATGCCGGCAGAGACGCCGGCGCTACTTGGAACCGTGCGACAATAGCGCTCGCCGCTCATGCCTCTCTCTCCGAGATCACTACGAGCGTTCCGTCGAAACCTGCTGGCTTGGTTTCGCGCGAATCGACGCGAGCATCCCTGGCGGCGGGATCGCGATCACTATCGCGTGTGGCTCGCGGAGGTGATGCTGCAGCAGACGCGCATCGCCGCCGTAATTCCCTACTACGAAAAATTTCTGGCGCGATTTCCGGATGTGCAAACTTTGGCGGATGCGGCGGAGCATGATGTCCTGCGGCTGTGGGCTGGCCTTGGGTATTACAGCCGGGCGCGGAATTTGCAGCGGGCGGCGCGCGAAATGGTGAAGCGGCATGGCGGAAAATTTCCGAGCGACTTCGACGCTGCGCTGGCGCTGCCGGGAATCGGGCGATACACCGCGGCAGCCGTGCTGAGCATTGCATTCGATGCGCCGCATGCTGTGCTCGACGGCAACGTGGCTCGAGTACTCGCGCGGCTTGACGCTGTTCGGGGCGATCTGCGTGCGCCGCAGCGGTGGAAGAAACTCGAGGCTACGGCGCAGGCTCTGCTTGCGCGCGAGGCGCCCGGCGATTGGAATCAAGCTTTGATGGAACTTGGGGAAACGATTTGCACGCCGAAATCTCCGCGATGCGGCGAGTGTCCGGTGTCGCGTTGGTGCGAGGCTCGCAAGCGCGGACTGGTCGATTCCATTCCTGCGCCGCGAAAAAAGCCCGCGGGCGTGAAGCAGCGTATTGCTGCAGCCGTGCTGCTTGATCCGCGCGGACGGACGCTGCTGGTGCGCGATCCTGGGTCGCACGATGGAGTGTTGTTCTCGCGCATGTGGCAGTTTCCTGCCGTGGAGTTCGCGAAAAATCCGGCCGCGGCGCTGGCTGATCATTTGCGCGGGGAATTGCGCTTCGATCCGCCGCCGCTGGTGGAGCTGCCGCATGCTAAGCATGGCGTGACATTTCGCAATATCACGCTCGTGCCGTTCTGCGGGCGCGTGGCGGCGTTGCCGGTCCGTCCGCGATCGCGCCGTTTGCCGCTCGCGGAGATCGCGGGCGCAGCGGTGTCTAGTGCTACGAAAAAAATCGCGCGCGCTGCGTTGCATCACGCCAAGTAGCGCCGATTTCGGCGCGCGTACTGTAGGGCCCGCGCTTTATGCCGGGCCGGGCACGATCACGATTGATGGCTCGATTCCGGTGCGGCGCAGATTTCCAGTAACTAGATGCGGTAGTGTGCGCAAATAGTAGAGATAACGAAATCTCGCACGAAGAGGCCCGGCATAAAGCGCGGGCCCTACGGGGGAAAATGCTTGGCGCGATCTCGACGCGCGACGGAGGAGGATAAAAAAGCGGGCGGCGCCTCCACGCGCCGCCCGCTTGGGGGTCGGGCACCTGCGTACAACAGCGAACTACCGAATGCCGTACTACTCCTGAGGAGCTGGAGGGGCTGGGGCGCCGGCTGGCGGCGGTCCGCCGAATCCGCGGCGACCGCCGTGACCCTGCTTCACCGTGTAATCGGCTGGAACCTGGAAGAGCGATGCGGCAGGTTCGCTGCGGCTGATGTTCGTCAACTGGTACGTTGACGTACCCCAGCGCGGATCGGTGTGCGTGGACTTCACGACCACCTGCAAATCATTTGAGAACCAGCGCTCGGTTACGATTTGAATGGGCTTGTCGTTGCCGATTTGGCCGGCTGGAATCGTGCGGGTGATGCGCGTGCCGGTGGCGACAACGCCTTCGATCGTCTGCGTGCCGAGGTCTTGCTTGGTCACGTTGGCCGAGTCTTCTTTGGCGCGTTTCTTATCGCCTCTTGCGTCTGCGGCATCTGGGCCGCCGTGGCCGTGGGCGGGCATTTGCTGCGCGGTCTTCGTCGTGGGATCGAGCACTACGTGCGTGCCTGCGACTGGATCGTGAATCATCACGAACTGGCCTGATTTGTATCCGACGGCTACCGGCCCGATCGCTGAAAGATTTTCTTCGTGGCGCGTGCGTCCCATCGAGTCGCGGTAAACCGCGCCGGGAGACTTGCGATCAATGTGCGTGCCATCGGCGAGAGTGTTCGTCGTCTCGATATTCGTCGTGGCGGAGAACGGTGCGCCTTTCACGACTTGGTGCGGCCCGCCTCCCATTTCTACGCCTAGCATTTCCGCTTCGGGCGGTGGGCCTGGCGGCGGGGCATCTTGGGCGTGCACCAGCAGTACCGCGCCAAAGAGTAGCGCGCCGACGCTTCCTGCCAATGCTGCTTTGATTTTCCGATTCATCTTGTGTCCTCCGAAATTCCTTCCTGCGTTTTTTCGAGCGCAACGTTCAGCCGAAAACATGGCCGAAAAGTCAAAACATGGCCGAAAAGCGGGCGGGACTAGAAGGCCCGCCCCTACAAGTGCTTGGCCGAAAACGGGACAACGAAAAACAAGGCCGAAAACCGGGCGGGGCCAGAAACCGGACCCGCCCCTACTGAACCAGGCGGACGGCTTGTGGCATGCCGTCTTCGCCTAGTACGAAATCCGCTAGAATATTTGCGTCGGCTGCGTCGGAACGGACCGGCAGCCCGAAACTTGCTAGAGCGGAGCGCGGCATGGAGACGCGTACGACTGTTTGATCCTCGGCGAAAATTGCGCCCTCGGCGGAGGGCAGCGCGATGTAGCTTGTGGCGTACTCTGTGTCCGCATCTTGCGAAGCTGTGTCCGCGGAATTGGCACCGCCCGTATTTCCAGTCGCCGCTGAATTTCCGCCGCGCGCGGTGGCAGCTTCGGAATTGCCGCTCGGCGGCGCAACCTGCGCAGTGGCTTCCGGTCCCTGCGTGGTTGCGCCTGCACTCTGCGTCGAACCGGCCGGCGAATTATCGCGCGTGAGGCGCAAAAGCTCCGGCTTCAAAAGGACAACTGAGATCAGGGCAGCAGCCGCCAGGCCTGCAATTCCGCCGATCGCCCATCGTTGCGCCCGTGGTGTGCGCATCGGCGCCACGGCCGCGCGGCGCTGGCGCATCTCGCCGCGCAAAAATTCCTCAACGTGCTCTGGCGCCGTCGACGCCGTTGTGCTCGCGGCCAACGCGTGCAGCGCTGCGCTCAACGCTCGCGCCATCTCCAACTCTTCATCGCAGCTCGGGCAAGCATCGGCGTGCAGCATTGCGCTCTGGCGCAAGCTTTCGTCCAGCCCTTCATTGCGGGCCAGATCGGAAACGATTTCGCTGAATTCAGCACACTTCATAATCGTCCTTCAATTACTTCCGCGGCTGCGCGCCGCTGAATTTGTTTGCGTCTGCCGCAAATCAAAAAGTTTCGCTGCCAGCAAAGTTCTTGCGCGGTGCAAACGAGAACGTACTGTCCCGATCGCGCAATTGAGGGCGGCGGCCGCTTCGTCGTAGCTCATCTCTTGCAGATCGCAGAGCACTACCACCTCGCGGTAGTGGCTCGGCAAACTCAGGACCGCTTCGCGGACATGCTCGATGGTCTGCTTGCGCGCTAGATCGATGGGCTGGACCGATGTCGCGTGATGACCGTTGCCATTCGACTTGGCGCGCGATTCGAGCGGGGCTTCATTGGGTTCCGGGAAAGGAACCAGCATGCGATCTTTCTCTAGGCGCCGCAGCACCTGATTTCGAGCGATGCCGAACAAATAGGCCGACGCCGTGCCGAGTGCCGGATCGAACCGGCTAGCGTCGCGAATCACGCTCATGAATGACTCTTGCGTCACGTCTTCGGCCACCGAGGCGCTGCCGCTCATGTGCAGCGCGAAACGATAAATGCGCGTTTGCCAGCGCCGGTAGAAGCACACGAAGGAGGCTTCTTCTCCGGCGATGATTCGCCGTAGCAGCTGATCATCCGTCTGTTCTGGTTCGCGCAGCATCTACCTGAGTAGGACGATTCTGGCTGCTTCTCGTTACTAATTAACCCCAGCAGGGTCGAAAGTTCCAGTTTCTGGAGTTTAGCGCCGCGGTTTGGCTGTGGCGTTTCGCTTGGGTTTCACCTCCTGAGATTTTTTAATCGCTACATGGTGAGATTAAAATCACCGCGTAACTCATAGAAAACAAACGATTGGGCTTGCGTTTAATCGCTACAAATTCGGGGGGTGGCGATTTCGATTTTGCCCCTCCACCCTCCCCTCCGGAAGGCGGAACATCGAAACCAATTAGTCGTGGAAGTGAAAGCATCAGTTTATTTGCGATTAGAACGTGTACCCGTCCAATGTTTTCAATGGTTTGCGGCGTTTCTAGTAAATTGGGTTGGCGATTAGCGATCGTGGGGGTGGTACTCGTTACCATCGTTCTGTCCACGCGCTGCCGATGGCCGACGATTGCGCCGGGCTGCATTTCGCGCTCCTCAATTTCGACTGAATCCGCGCAGCTAGCGTTCATGACACGCCGGGTGCGGGAGAGCCGGCGCTGCGCTAGGGGACTGCTGACTGCTGGATCCTGAGTATCGCGGAATTAATCGATGGTCAATGGTACTGAAAGGGTAGTACCGCGATGTGGTGTGGCGGGTGCGTTTGCGGCTACGGCGGGGAAAGTCAAGAACGCCGGCTGGCAGCCTGCGCTACGGGTGCGGGGCGAGGTGCGGCGACTGCGATGGAGAGGGGGCGGAATTCAAAGGCCGCGCTGGGGTGCGCGCGCGGGGACGCCGACGGCTGGCGTCGCGGGAGGGCTAATTCGGCCCTCCCCTATGGGAAAAGGCTACGTCAACGGCGGGGACTGGGACCGGCTGCTGCGTTCGCTACCGAACAGTCGGAACCGCAATCGAACGTCTTGGGATGTTGGTTGGGCTTACCGGTTCGACTAAAGCCCATTGCATCTTTTACTTGCGGGCGCTGTGGTGTTGGCCAGCCCATTGCAGTTCTTCGGGCTTTGGGGTTGGTCTAGGCGCTTCGAGCGCGTGGCTTATGGAGGCGGGCGCATGGGAAATTTGCTGCAGGAGTTGCGGTTTGGGTTTCGGTTGATTCGCAGGAATCCGGGGTTTGCGGTTGTTGCGATCCTTGTGCTTGGGCTTGGCATTGGGGCCAATACTGCCATCTTTAGTGTCGTTAACGGGGTGCTTCTGCGGCCGCTGCCGTTTCCTGAGCCGGAGCGGCTGGTGCGGATTTGGCATACTCCGCCGGCGAAAAGCTTTCCTGGGATGACGACCTTCTCTGTCTCTGTGGCGAACTTCGTTGATTGGAGAGCTCAGTCTAAGTCGTTCGACGGTTTGGCGATGTACAGCTTCACGCATGGGACTATGACCGGCGGCAGTCAACCGCAAGTGGTGCGCATCGCGCGGGTGACTGACGGATTTTTTAGCGTGTTCCGGACGCAGCCGGTCATCGGCCGGGCGTTTACTGCCGACGAAGATCAGAGCGGGCGCGGGCAAGTGCTGATCCTGAGCGATGCGTTCTGGAAATCGCAGTTCGGAGGCGACTCGAATATTGTCGGGCGAAAAATCAGTTTTGACGGCGAGGAATATACGGTTGTCGGCGTTGCGCCGGCTAGTTTCCGATATCCGGAATGGGCGCAGGCCTGGCAACCCATGGCTTGGACCGACAAGGAGAAGGCGGTTCGCGGCGAGCATCATTCGGCCGTGGTCGGACGATTGAAGCCTGGCGTCGATTTGAAGCAAGCGCAAGCCGAGATGGACGGCATTTCTTCGAGATTGGCCGAGCAATACCCTGAGGATGACAAGGGGTGGGGCGCGATTGTCGTTCCGCTTCATGAGGACATGGTCGGGGACGTGCGGCCGGCTTTACTGGTGCTGCTCGGCGCGGTCGGTTTCGTTCTGCTGATCGCTTGCGCAAACGTGGCGAACCTGCTGTTGGCGAAAACTCTTGCGCGGCAAAAAGAGGCGGCCATTCGCGCGGTACTTGGGGCCAGCGCTGGGCGCATCGTGCGGCAAATTCTGGTCGAGACCGTGCTGCTGTCCGCGGCGGGCGGGGCGCTGGGATTTGCGCTGGCGCATTTTGGAGTGTCGGCGATTGCGGCATTTCTGGGCGAGAATCTTCCGCAAAATATGGACATCACGCCCGACGCGGCAGTGCTCGCGTTTACCATTCTCGCGTCGCTGGGCACCGGAATTGTCGCGGGACTGGCTCCCGCTTGGCGGCTCACGAAAATAAATTTGAATGAAGCGCTGAAGTCCGGTCTTGGCCGTACGGACGCTGACACGGCTGGGAATCGCACGCGGCAGGTGCTGGTGATTTCCGAAGTGGCGCTGTCGCTGATGCTGCTGGCCGGGGCTGGGCTGATGATTCGAAGCGTGTGGAATCTGCGGCGCGTGAATCCTGGCTTTGATCCTCACAATGTTTTGACTTTCGACTTGCCTGTGGCGTCAACGCGCTTTGCCGGGCCGGCCGCGGAGATTTCATACTTCGATCAAGTTTTGGAGCGCGTGCGTGCGGTGCCGGGCGTGGAATCGGCCGGGGCTATTGACGATTTGCCGCTGAGCGGCGAGGGCGGGTCGAACCAGCCGGTGCAAATCGAAGGACAACCCGTGGCCGCTATGGCCGATCAGCCGGAAGTATCGGTGCGCGTGATCAGTCCTGCGATGATGCACGTGCTGCGCGTTCCTCTGCTGAGTGGGCGCGAATTAAGTGAGAGCGACACGGCCGACGCGCGCAGCGTTGTACTTGTGAGCGAGACGCTAGCGAAGCGTTTCTGGCCCAACGAAAACCCGGTGGGCAAGCGATTGACGTTGACGTTTTTTCCCACGGGCGCGCCGCGCGAAATTGTTGGAGTGGTGGGCGACGTGAAGCAAGATGGGCTTGATACGCCGGAGCCGGCGGCTACTCTTTATTTTCCTGCGAAGCAGCTTTCCGTTCCGAAAAGCGATGGCTGGCGGGCATTTTCTCTTTCGATGGCCGTGCGCACGACCGTGCCTGCGAGCAGCCTTGGGTCTGCGGTGACCGATGCCGTGCATCAAGTTAGCGCTGATCAGCCCGTAGAACACATTTCGACTATGGAGGATTTGATTGCGGTGTCGCTGGCGCCGCACAAATTTAATATGTTGATGCTGGCTTCGTTTGCCACGCTGGCTTTGTTGCTGGCTGGGGTGGGGATTTATAGCGTGCTGTCGTATGCGGTGAGACGGCGGACGCGGGAGATTGGGATTCGTATGGCGCTGGGGGCGCAGGTTCGCGATGTGTTGAATTTGGTGATCGCGGATGGGATGCGGCCTACGCTAATCGGCGTGATCATCGGGATTGGAGGCTCGCTGGCGCTTAGCCGGGTGGTGGCGAAGTTGGTGTTTGGGGTGAATCCTGCGGATCCGTCGACGTTGTTTGCGGTGGCGCTCATTCTCGGTTGCGTGGCGTTTTTGGCTTGTGTGATTCCGGCTTACCGGGCCACTAAAGTTGAGCCTATGACGGCGCTGCATGAGGAGTAGCGTGCGCGATATTGCGAGTCCACGAACGGCGTCTATTTCTCTGAGGCGGAGTCGGGAATTACTGCAGGTAATGGTTGACCGTCTGCCTGTATGGCGTGGGTCATGCAATATTCGACGAGATCGATCGCATTTTGGCCGTGAACATTGATCGTGTGATCGGGAGCGAACTGAAGCTGGACGTGTTGGTCTGAAATTTTCTCGATGGTTCGGACTTGATTGAGGTTTATTAGGGATTGTTTTTTGTCGTCGGTTAGCAGAAAGACGAAGCGGGGGAAGACGGTACGGTAACCATCCAGGAATTTCTTAGTCTCATCCATTTTGTTTCACCTTTACCGGCGGAGTGGCTGTGGCGCTCGCCCAATTTGGGCGAGGCAGGAGTATAAGCCGACTAGTCGTCCAGCGACAGAGCGACGGGTTCCTCGAGTCTTCTTTTTAGGCTGGATCGGAATTACTGCAGCTTGGCGTATTCGGACTTGGCTTGTTTTAGGAGGGGGACGTCGGGGTCGGCGTCTTTCCAGAGCGCGAGGAAATCCTGATACGCCGCGCGCGCCTTGGCTCCATCGCCCTGCAGCGCATACGCCCGGCCTAATCCCAAATGCGCCAGCGCGCCGATTGGTTCATTTGCGACGACGCCAGAGTGGTCGAGAATTTTCTGAAACTCGGCTACGGCGGCGCTGCCTTGGCGCGCTGCCAGATACGCTTCGCCGCGTAGGTAAACGGGGTACAGGGCTTGGCCACCAAGACCGAGTTCGTAGGGAGCGGCCGGGAGAAGCGCTTCGATGGCCTTGCTGGCGCTGCCTCCTTGCAGAGCAGCAACCGCTCGGATTGTGGGCAGGTAATTGGATTGCACAATGGTGTCTTCCGGGAAGCGCTTGGCCAGGTCGGCAGCCAGCCGCGTGGCTTGCGCCGCATCGCCCGCAAGACCCAAAGCGAAGGCCGCTATAGCTTCCACGTCTTTGCCGTTCGAGAGAGCCAGCGCGGCCTGCGCCTGTTGCTTGGCCAGGCTCATGTTGCCCACCAGCGCCTCGCGCCACGCAGCTTCTGCCTCGTAGTTTGCCGCTGTCTCTTTTTCATCTGCTCGCTGCGCCGATTCGGACGCGCGCCTCGTCAGTTCGCGTGCTTTGGAAAACTGCCCGGCATAAGCGGCAGTGTCGGATTCGGTATCGAGTATGACGTCTTCGAATCCGGGCTTTCCCATCAGCGCTGCCGCCTCACGCTCCATTCCTGCCGCATCGTGCTGGAGGAAATTAATGAAGTAGAGCTGAAGGTGATTTGCAGGATTATCCAGATTGTGGGCTTGCGCCTCCTGCGCGGTCGCCCGGGCTTCATCCAGGCGATCGACCAACAAATAGGTGTTGACGAGGTTCGTGTAGTTGACTCCGTCGGGACTGAGTTTCAGCACCTCCTGATTCGCAGCGAGGGCCTTATCGTAGTCGCCCAGGAACTCGTAGATGGCGCCCAAGTTAGCGGTGGGAGTGGCGTCGCGCGGGTAGGTCTGCACCCACAACTCATAGGCCTTGCGCGCTGCTTCCAGGTTCCCGGTGACGAACTGCTCATAGTGCGAAGCGATGTAAAACTTCTCGCGCTCGCTTACCCGTTCCCTCAGCTCGTAGGCCTTGCGAGTATTCTCGGCCGCCCGAGCGGTCTCGCCGAGGTTGCGGTAGTTCGTCGCCAGCCGCGCGTAGGCCATGGCAAAATTGGGGTCCAGGCTGACGGCGCGCTGGAAGAACGGGACAGCAGCAGCGTTATCGCGCTTCACTATCTCAGTCTGATAACCCAAGCTGTAGGCTTGCAGCGCCTCCAGCGATGGCGTGGTCACGTTCTCCGCTGGCGCGTCATACTTCTGCACCGAGGCCAGCGATTCGCCCAGCTTCACGCGCACCTTCGCCGCCGCCTCGCCCAGGGCTTTGAGCACCTGTTCTTTGTTGCTGGCGGTGGCCTGCTCGTTCGCCAGCACGTCGCCGCTGCGGCAATTCACCGCTTTTAGCCCGACGACATACTGGCTGCCCAGACTGGAAATCGAGCCTTCGATGGTCGCGGCGCCGGCGGTGCGCTGGCAGACTTCGCGGGCCAGCTCGCGCGTGAGCCGCGCGTCCTTGGGCTGCGCCATCAGCGCCAGCGTTTGCGCCACGCGATCATCGGAAAGCAAATTCAGAAATGGCGACTGTTCCAGTTGCGCCGACAGCCCCTGCCGCAGCGTGCCGTCGAACACCGCATCGCTCGTCGTGTTCGTGAAATCGGCAAGGACGATGGTATCTTTTTCCGTCAAAGGCGCGGCACGATGCGACCGCACGTAGAGACCGCCGGCGATGAGCGCTGCGATCACCACCACTGCCGCCGGAACCGCGATCTTCCAGAGTTTTTTACCGCCGGTCGCCGGAAGCTCGGCGGCTTGCACAGAAGACGAAGAACCAGCGGCCGCAACAGAAGCGGACGAGCCGGATGGGCGCGCTGCCGAAACTTGCGAGCTCGAATCGCGCGCTGCCGGCACTGTTCCCGAACTCCCCGGCACGGATCCCGAGACCGACGACGCGCTGCCGTGCCGGGATTCCGTTTCGCGTTTCAGCCGCTTCAGATCGGCGCGCATGTCGGCGGCGTGCTGATAGCGCGTTTCGCGATCTTTTTCGAGCGCCTTATCGATGACGTCTTCGAGTTTCGCAGGAATATCCGGGTTTAGACGCAGCGCTGGAACTGGATCCGCGTCCAGAATTTCCCGGAAGATCACACCCGAGCTTTCACCGCGGAAGGGCAGCATTCCCGTGGTCATTTCGTAGAGCACTGCGCCGAAAGAAAAAAGATCGCTGCGCGCATCCAATTCCCTGGCGCGAACTTGCTCCGGCGACATGTAGGAAACGGTCCCGAGCGTCGAGCCCGGACTGGTGAGGTGCTCGGCATTCACGTCGGCGAGCTCGTTTGTGGCAAGGGTAGCGTCGGCGGCGCCAGCTTCGCGCTTGGCGGTCTGCTTGGCCAGGCCGAAATCGAGAATCTTGGCATGCCCGCGTTTGGTCACGAAAATATTGGCGGGCTTGATATCGCGGTGAACGATGCCTTCGACGTGAGCGGCGTCGAGTGCGTCGGCAATTTCGATGGAGAGCTCGAGCACCGCTTCGATTTCCATCGGACGGCCGCTGATGCGATGCTTCAGAGTGACGCCGTCGAGATATTCCATGACGATGTAAGCTTTGCCGTTGTCGTCGCCGATTTCGTAGATAGTGCAGATATTCGGATGGTTCAGCGCGGACGCCGCTTGCGCTTCGCGCTGGAAACGCGCCAATGCTTGCGGATCTCGAGCCACTTGATCGGGAAGAAACTTCAGGGCCACGAAGCGGTGAAGGGTGATGTCCTCAGCTTTGTAAACTACACCCATTCCGCCGCCACCGAGCTTTTCGATGATGCGGAAGTGGGAGATGGTGCTGCCGATTAACGAGGACGAATCCGCCATTGCTCGCAGATTCTAGGTTGCGCTCTAAAACAAGTCAACGAACGAGACTCAACCCATTCGCACATTGCGGGACTTGACCGGGTCTCGGGCGTCTCGTAATTTATAGCCGCAGCGCGTTTCGCGTTACTCGCCCGCATTGTTACGGCGGCGTTAATGCCTTGATTGGGGCTCGCTGAGGAGACATCGATGCAAGAATTCGATCCGCACGTTCTCGATGAAAAGCCGATTCCGCCGCCTGCGGATTTCGCCAAGAAGGCGCGCATTGGCTCGATGGAAGAGTACGAGGAGATGTACGCCGCGGCCGCTGCGGATCCGCAAGCCTTCTGGGCCGAGGAAGCTAAGAATATCGATTGGTTTGAGCAGCCGACGAAAGTGCTTGACTGGAAAGTGCCGCATGCGAAGTGGTTTGTTGGCGGCAAGCTGAACGTCTCGCACAACTGCCTCGATCGTCATCTCGAGAAGAATGAAAATAAGCCGGCGCTGCTTTGGGAAGCTGAGGATGGCGCCACGCTGCAATTGACTTATGCCGAGCTGCACGAGCGCGTCTGCCAATTTGCCAATGTGCTGCTTTCGCTGGGCGTGAAGCCTACCGATTGCGTTGCGATTTACATGCCTATGATTCCGGAATTGCCTATCGCTATGCTGGCTTGCGCGCGTGTTGGGGCTGTACATTCGATCGTGTTTGGTGGGTTTAGCGCCGTGGCGCTTGCCGATCGCATCGCCGATGCCAAATCGAAAATCCTGATTACCGCTGATGGCGGCTTTCGCCGCGGAAAAGTTGTCGCCCTCAAGGACACCGCTGACGCGGCTTTGGAAAAATGTCCGACCATTCAAAAATCGATCGTTGTTAAGCGCACCGGCGAAAAAGTCGCTTGGAAAGATGGCCGGGATCTGTGGTGGCACGAACTGGTCGAGAAATCTCCCAAGGATTGCCCGGCGCCGGCTTTCGATTCCGAGCATCCGCTTTTCATTCTTTATACTTCCGGCACTACCGGGAAGCCGAAGGGCGTGCTGCACACTTCGGCCGGCTACTTGCTGCAAACGCAGTGGAGCACTCGCTTGGTTTTCGATCTGCGCGATGACGACGTTTACTGGTGCACGGCCGACATTGGTTGGGTCACGGGGCACAGTTACATGGTTTACGGGCCGCTTGCTAATGCCGCTAGCATTGTGATGTACGAAGGCGCTCCGGATTTTCCGCGCAAGGATCGTTTCTGGGACATTATCGAGCGCTACAAAGTTTCGATCTTCTATAGCTCGGCTACCGCCGTGCGGGCGTTTATGGCCTGGGGCATGGAATGGATCGATCCGCATGATCTCAGTTCGCTGCGATTGTTGGGCACTGTCGGCGAGCCGATTAATCCCGCGGCGTGGAAGTGGTATTCGGAGGCGATTGGCAAGGGGAAATGCCCGATCGTTGATACCTGGTGGCAAACCGAGACTGGCTCGATCATGATTTCGCCTTTGCCTGGTGCTACGCCGACTAAACCCGGGTGCGCGACGAAGCCGCTTCCCGGCGTGGCCGCGCGCGTGGTCACGATGCAAGGCGAAAGCGTAAAGCCCGGCGAAACTGGCTACCTTATTCTTGAGCGGCCGTGGCCTTCGATGCTGCGCACCATTTATGGCGATGATGAGCGCTTTCAGCGCGATTATTGGAGCCGTATTCCCGGCGTTTATTTCACCGGCGACGCGGCGCAAATCGATAAGGATGGCTACATCTGGGTGCTTGGCCGCGTCGATGATGTGATTAAGGTTGCCGGCCATCGCCTGAGCTCGATGGAAATTGAAAGTGCGTTAGTCAGCCATCCTGCGGTCGCTGAGGCTGCTGTCGTGGCGCGGCCTGATGACATTAAGGGCGAGGCCATCGTTACGTTCGTGATCTTGCGCTCGGGTCATAAGCCTTCGAAAGAATTGCGCGCGGCGCTGAGCGACCACATCGCGACCACCATCGGCACCATCGCGCGGCCTGCGGAAATCCATTTCGCCGATCTGCTGCCGAAAACACGCAGCGGCAAAATCATGCGTAGGCTGCTGCGCGAAGTGGCGCAGAAAGGCGCCATCTCCGGCGACACCACTACGCTGGAAGATTTATCGGTAATCGACAGACTGGCTAAAGCTAAAGGCATCGACGAAGAGTAATCTTCGGGCCGGTGCGAGGGGGCGGGGACCCGGCTCGGTTTGGTTTTTCGTGCTTCACATCGAAACCAAAATCGAAACGTCCTTATTTGAGCGCGTGCGCATTTGCGAGTCTGATGGGCTGTGGGGAAGACCGAGTCGCTTCACGCGGAGTTGATGGCCTACGATTTCGCTGGGAGTACACGGACGGGCGCGTCGATTGCTTTGCAATCGCACAGCGATTCACCGGCGCTCCTACGAGGAACTTCAGATGACGCAGAGCACCCCGACAGAGCCGATCAACACCCAAAGCCAGCCCGGGAGCGAGGCAAACCCGCTCCCTACTTTGGGGCGAATAATTTCGCGGCTGCGCGCGTTACGAATCTCCGCGGCACGAGCCGCTCGGCGTGCGCGCTGGCGTAATTTGCGAATCCCGAAATTACATAGCTCTTCCCTGCTGCTAGCGCCTCTAGCCCCACGCGGGCGACTTTCTGGGGCGTCTCCTGCCGTTTAAATTTCTTAGGCTGGCCGGCTACCTGCTGGAACTCGGTGGTCGTCGATCCGGGGCAAAGCGCGCAGACTCGCACGCCGAACTGCGCGACTTCTTCCGCCAACCCTTCGGCAAATAAAAGATCGAATGCCTTCGAAGCTGCATAGACCGAAATGTATGGCACCGCTTGAAAGGAAGCCGTCGAAGCCAAAATTAAAATATCGCCGCGGCGCCGCTGCACCATCCCCGGCAAATAGAGATGAGTGAGATGTACCACCGCGGCGCAATTCACTTGGACCATCCCGATTTGCGGCTCGAGCGGAGATTCCGCGAATCGGCCGTAATGCCCAAACCCTGCATTGTTGATCAGCAAATCGAGTTCGATCCCCTTGCCCGACGTAAATGCATAAATTTCACGCGGCGCTGAACTCTGTTCCAAATCTGCGGTTACAATCTCGACGCGAATTTTGTTCGCCGCCGACAATTCCGCGGCAAGCTTTTCCAGCCGCTCGCGCCGCCGGGCCGTCAAAACCAGATTCGTCCCGCCGGCGGCCAGCAAGCGGGCCAATTCAACACCGATGCCCGCGCTCGCTCCGGTAACCAGAGCCCATTTTCCTCGCCATCGATCGATCATCAGTCGCCTCCATCTGAGTCGCTCATCAAATCATAGCGCGGCGCAAAAGAACAGAAAGTCACACCTGCATCGGGAGGTACAAACCGCTCAGTTTCAAATTGGAAGCCGCAATCCATGAACGTGTTTCTCGGCGGCTCGCTAAGGAATTTATCGGGCGGACGCGGTGTTTTAATGTGGGGAAGGTCGGGGTGTTGGTGGAAGTCTGAGTCCGCCGTTGATCGCGCTTGTTGTTTGCAGTTGAGGTCGTAAGAGCCGGCGGGACGCCAGCGTTACGCGAGTTGGCGCGATTTGAGGAAGCCGCCCGGCAGGAAAACTTCGAGGGGACAAGTCTTGACGGACTGATTCAGAAGGAAGAATTCAAGAAACGCGCGCACCGGGGACCACTCTGCGGGCCACGACCGCGGCGCGCAAGCGCAGGCCGAGTTCTTTCATGGTATCTAGCAGCTTACGGGCCCAGGCGAACTCGGCGGCCAACGTCGCGAGTCCCAACATGAAGAGTAAGAGTCCGGGGCCTGGCGTGGGAATGGCGATGATTCCTAGCACCAGCAGCGCAAATCCGAAGGCGTTTCGTGCCCAGCGCTTCGCTTCGAGCATCGCTCGCGAGATCATGATGTTCTCCGAATTGCCCGGTGCCATTCCTATCGACGATTTCTGCGGTACATGAATCCCTTGAGCTCTGCTGCTGCACGCGTTGCGTGCGCAGTGTTGATTGCACTTTCGTGGCCATCTTCCGCGGGCGCTTGCCTCCTCGCTACTCGCTGTCGATAATGGACTTCGCTCGCGCGTACTTTCGCGCTGGGCGTGGTGCTTTTCTGTATCGGGAATTTTCTACCTACGCGAGGGCAAGATGGAACTACATGATGTTCCTATTGAAATTCCGGACGGGGCGAACCTGATCCTTGGGCAGTCGCACTTCATCAAAACGGCTGAAGATATCTATGAAGTCATGGTGAACACTGTTCCGGGGGCGAAATTTGCCGTGGCTTTTTGCGAGGCTTCGGGGCCCTGCCTTATTCGCGTGGAATCGAATGATGATGAATTGCGGCGCGTGGCTATTTCGAACGCTGAAGCTATTGCTGCGGGTCATGTTTTCGTTTTGTTGATTCGGCAGGCGTTTCCGATCAATGTACTTAGCCGCATTCGCGATTGCTTTGAAGTTTGCAATATTTTCTGTGCCACGGCGAACCCGGTCGAAGTAATTGTAGCTCAGTCCGGTCACGGCCGAGGCGTCCTCGGAGTAATCGACGGCTATCCTCCGAAAGGCGTCGAATCGGCGGACGACGCCAAGGCCCGTCACGCCCTCGTTCGCAAATTTGGGTACAAATTGTAGGGGCGGGTCCGCCTTGGCGGACGCCCGGTGTGGCTTTGGGTTTGCGTTTTCAGTCGCGGCGCAAACGCCGCTGCAGGTGCCCGGCGCTAAAGCGCATCGATGTTGGCCGGCTTATTTCGGAGCGCTGAAGCGCTCCTGCCCCGTATAAATGCGGGGGCTGCTACCTGAAAAACAAAACTTCAGCGGCTAAAACCGAATCGATTTTACGGCGGTGACGGCACGACTGAAGTCGTGCCCTGACAAAGCTTCCGAGCATTCGCACACGCTCTTTCGCTGTTTTGCTCTTCTGCTGTTCCGCTCTTCTGCGCTTCGGCCATCGCGCCCAAAAACGCTACTTGCTCTCGGGCTTTAGCGGGAGACTAAAATAAAAACTGGCTCCGGCGCCGACTGCGCCTTGCGCCCAAACTCTGCCGCCGTGCCGGGTGATAATCCTGCGCACGCTGGCCAAACCAATTCCCGAGCCTTCGAATTCGCTGCTGTTGTGGAGACGCTGAAAAGCGCCAAATAATTTATCGGCATATTGCGAATCGAATCCCACGCCGTTGTCGCGGATTGAAAAGATGGCGTGGTCCTCGTGGATCTCGGCCGGACCAATCTCGATGATCGCGGGATTGCGCGGGCCTGAATACTTGAGCGCATTGGAGATCAAATTTACAAACACCTGGCGCAGTAAAGCCGCATCGCACCAGGCCTCCGGGAGCTGCGCAACGCGCCAGAGGACGTTGCGGCTTCCCAATGCCTGCTTGCATTCGCCAATCACATTCTCAAGCAGCTCGTTGAGGTTCACGCTCCTCAATTCCATTCCGCGATGCGCGTCGCGCGAGAAGCGCAGGAGGTTATCGATCAGGTCGGCCATCTTGCGGCCGGCCGATACAACCTTCCCGACATAACGCCGCGACTTCTCGCTCAACGCCGCGCCGGCCTCTTCCTCGAGCACCGCGGCGAAACCCATCATCTGCGAGAGCGGGGCGCGCAGATCGTGCGAGACCGAATAAGAAAATGCTTCCAAGTCGCGGTTGGCTTCCTCGAGCTCCGCTGCGCGGATATTTAGATCGCGGTTGAGCTGCCTGATTTCGGCGGCAGCGCGCGTGCGCTCGCGGACTTCGGCGAGGAGTTCCTCGTTGGTTTTTGCGAGCTGTGCGGTGCGTTCCGCTACGCGATCCTCGAGCTCGAGCGTCAACATCATCACTTCGTGGTTGGTCGCTTCCAGTTCGTCCTGCAGCAGCGCAATGGTGGCGTGCAAATCTTTCGGGGCGATTTTTGCTTCTACGCTCACGATGCCACGCTTCTGACGCAGAGTACCGTGGCGTCGTCATTCTCATTGGCGAGTTCGTGCAGCAGTTTCGTGGCGATGTCTCGCGCCGGTTGGCGCTCCAGGGCGGGAAAATCGTCCCAGTCCCAACGGCTGCTCAGCCCGTCGGTGTGCAGCACCAGCACGATTTCCGGACTCCACTCAAATTCCTCGAGCTTGACGTGCCGCTCCACGTGCGGCTCGCTGGCGCCCAGAATTCCGCGATGCACGCCAAAGGGTACACGGCGGGCGCCCGAAGCGCGGGCTTCGATGTTGCCTACGCTGGCGAAACTCAGGTGTGTGATCGATGGAAAGCACGCCAACGCCATCACTACACCCCTCGTGGCGCTGCAGGCGCGGCTTGCGCCGACGAATATTTTGTCCAACGGCTGGTCGTAGTGCGTCTGCACATATTGCTGCGCCGCCAACGCCGCTTTCTTTGCCGGTTCTCCGTGACCCAAGCCATCGATCAATCCAACCAGCAGCACGCCTTGCGATTCCTTGAGCACAAACGCATCGCCATTTTCCGGCGCCGAGTGCCGGGCGCGCGTTGCCACTCCCACGTCCCAGATGTGGGGCAGCAAGGCGTCGGGCCGCGGACGGAGCCAACGACGGCAGAGAATCTGCGTGCCCGCTCCCGGCTGCGACTGTACGTCTATCTCGTCCATTAAGCGATTTACGGTGCCGAGTCCATAGCCGAGCGATCCGGATGTGGTGCAGCCGTCCGTCATCGACTTTTCTATATCGGATATTCCTGGGCCGTTATCCTGCGCTTTCACTTCGAGTCCAATTCGTTCGCCGTTGCGCACTTTGCGGAAGGTCAACGCGCCGCGTCCCGCGTGCTTCACCAAATTGGAAGCTAGTTCCGCCACCACCAGCGCGATCTCTTCGCTCGCGGCATCGGCGAAGCCCAAATTCAACGCGATGCTGCGCGCCGATTGCTGCGCCGCCAGGCAATCGATGCGGTCAGCTACCAATAAATTCCGAGCTTCGAATTCCGCGATGGGTCACCGCCGCCACTTCCTTACAATTACCGTCGTGCCTGTACCGGGCGCGCTATTGATCTCCATTTCGTCCATCAACCGCTTGGCGCCGGGCAAACCCATTCCTAATCCGCCGCCGGTGGTGTGACCTTCGCGCATGGCTTCATCCACGTCTGCGATCCCCGGCCCGTGATCCTCGAAACTTAATTCCAAGCCGTTGCGTTCGTTTTTGTTCAGCGCACGCCAGCGCATCACGCCGCCGCCGGCATATTTGTGGACATTGCGGCCCAATTCGGAAGCGGCGGTGACGATGCGGGCTGTCTCGGTGACACCGAATCCGAGTTCGGCGGCGATATCGCGAACCGCGCGGCGCGCGATGGCGATGTCGTGCTCCACGTTGATTTCGATTTCTCCGCATTCCTGCAGGGTCATGCGCGGCGCCTCGGTTTGGGATGTCGCGCCCGCCCCACCATATCGAGCGCGCGATCCACGTTCAGGGCCGTCCGCGTTCGCCCCAGCGAAACTCCCAATTCCGTGGCGGTAATCGCGACCGCCGGCCGCATTCCCGCAATGATCGTTTCGCCGCCCATCAATTCCACCATCTGCGCCGTTTCCGCCACGGTGCGCGCAAAATAGGAATCCAAGATTTCCACGCGCGTGAGATCCAGAACTAACCCCGTCACCGTATGCTGGTCCATGGCCTCCAGCGTTTTCTCCTGCAGCGCGCAGATCGTCGGGTCGTCCGGATCGGACGGCATGGTCACCAGCAAAACTTCGCGCACCTTCGTCACCGTAATCGTTTCCGCGATGCCCTCCGGGCGCTTGGGGCTATGCATCGCCGTTCCCCGCGGTAATTTCCAGGTTCATCATGCGCAGCGCCACGCGCAATCCCGCCGTCAGTGACGAACGCGTGGCGACTCCGGAAACATCAATCCCCAAATGCACCAAAGTCTGCGCTATCGCCGGCCGCACTCCCGTCAACACTACGTCCGCGCCGACATAGCGCACCGCTTTGATCGTCTCGAGCAAGTGCTGCGCGGTCTGCGTGTCAATCGTCGGCACTCCGGTGATGTCGATCAGCGCCACGGGCGAGCCGGTGTCGGTCAAGCGCTGCAGCAAGCGCTCCATTAATTGCTGCGTCCGGGCGCTATCGAGCATGCCGATCAACGGCACCAGGATGATGCCGTCCCAAACCTGGACTAGCGGAACCGTGGCCATCTCCAATATTTCTTGCGCTTGCAGACGAAGCCGTTCCTCCGCCTGCTTGCGATCGGTGAGGTCGCGCGTAACTTTCCCGAATCCGCGCAAATTTCCGTGCGGATCGCGCAGGGCCGTGATCACCACGCTGGCCCAGAATCGCGTTCCGTCTTTGCGCACGCGCCAGCCTTCGTCTTCCAGTCGACCCTCGCGCGTAGCCACTTCCAATTCGTGCTCGCACTTTCCGTGCGCCACATCTTCCTGCGTGTAAAAAACGGAGAAATGCTGCCCGATGATTTCTTCCGGGTGATAGCCCTTCAGCCGTACCGCCGCTGGCGTCCAAGTGGTGATGTGGCCTAGCGGATCGAGGATGGTGATCGCATATTCCTTGACGCTCTCCGCCAGCAACTGCAGCATCTCCTGCTGCACTTCCAACGTCAGTGCTTTGCCCGTCTCGAGGCGCTCACTGACCAAAGTCTTGCCCTCATCGCTCATGGGATTCCCCTCATCCCTCAAATCGGCAGATTCCAGCCACACTTCAACCCTCAAATGTGGGAGCGATCGCAATGAGTACGGCGAAAGTGGAAGGCTAAGAGTGCAGACGACGAAAAAAGTCCGGGGAGAGCCCGCTTGGGCGGACGCCCAAGGTGGGTTGGGGGGTCGTTCGATTTTTAATCCCGGAAAAAGCGGCAGGCGAATCTGAAACCGCGCCCGCCGCTCCGGGGAAAAATTACTTGCGTCCTGGCGAAGCTTTATCCAACAGGCTCACCAAAGGTTCAGCCGCCTCAGGCACTGGGCCAATGCCCTTCTCGATGTCCCGTGCGGTAATTTC
>JABDFR010000026.1 GCA_013286465.1 Acidobacteriota bacterium
CGCCCGTGTAACGCCAGAGAAAACGCGGCCTATTTACGTCAACGCGACCCGGCTAGACATTCTGAGCGTCACCGCGGCTTCGCAAAGGCCCACGATCTGAACAACAAAATCGATCTACAATCTAATTCCACCGCCACCGTCGCCCCGCCCCGCGAAATCTCCCATTGCTTCGAGCACCGCCACCCCCATGCCCCGCCGCAGACATCACTCTCTCAAGATTCGTCCGCCGCCAACAAAAGAACGCAGCAAACGCTCCCAACGCCCAAAAAACCCCTCCGCAAATCAGCCCCACCGTCGCGCTCGGCAGCGGATTCGACGCCGCGTCGTACATCATGTACGATCCCGACGCCAGCATCGCCACCGCGACGACCGCGCATATCGGACGGAACTCATGCATAATCTGGCCCTTTTCCGAATTAACAATGGCGCTGAATCTCGACAAATCTCGTGGCTAGTGACGCCGCTCCACACGTTCGCGCGGCCGACATCCCGAATCCGCGCTAAGGGTGCGCGATTTACATTTGCAGCTGCCCTTGCCGTTTCTTCAATCTGAAATTTCAAATCTGAAATTTGAAATTTCCGTAGTGCTCGTCTTCGCTGCCCTCATTGCTGCCGCCGTAGCTTTTCTGTAGCTGAGCCCTCCGTGCACTCGCTCGTGCAACGCGCGAGACGCACCAGCCCCTCAGCGCGCCGTCAACTCATCTCCATCGCATACACCCGTCGCAATCGGCCGGTTTCGCTCACCCCAGCCTTCCGCATCGATGGTCTTATATAGGGCTTCTTAAGAACCGCCCCGCAAACACAGGCAGGATTGGATTGCCCCTCGACTCGCGCGCTCACCACTACATGCAGCTCGCAGCCGCATTCCGGATTGGTGCACCGCCAGAGATCGCCTCTCGTCATCTTCACCGATTAAATACTCCCAGGCCACGCCTTCGCCTGCGGTGATTCAACTCGGGCACTGTGGCCTTCGAAATTTATCGATGCCGCCACTCTCTCCGAAACTTCGCCGTCCACTCGGACTCTGCAGCCACGATGGCGCCCCGCGCTTCTCCGCGAAAGCCAAAGTATGTCCAAGCTCCTACATTGTTACGCCAACGGCTAGAACATCCGCACGACCTTGTGGAAATGCTCAGTCTCCCAAGCATCCCGGAAAGGCCCACAATCAACCTCGGCCTGTTACACAAATGGTTATATTAATTTAAGTGGATGTTCACGCCCGCGCCGCGACTCGAAACGAGCCGCGTCATCCGACGCCCTCCCGGCTTTATATCGCGTGCTTCCGCGGCTGGGCGCATTTTCCCCAATCGGGAAAGCCCGTTCGGCGCCTAGTACCAGGACTCTCACTGCGCAATTTCGCCAAGTCCCTCCCACCCTCCGCCGGATTTACATCAATGCACGGCACTTGCAGACTGTCAGAAGTCGCGGATCGGAACCCCTACTCCAACCCAACGGCTCACCGGCGCCGATAAGATCCCTCCGGCACCACCCATATCTGCTTGGGATCAGAAGCAAACCGTCTATTTATTCTGTTTGCCCTCACCTTCGCCAATAGCTTAAACGCGTACAAGTCGGCGGGCTTCCCAGTCTCAGCTCGACCATGCCGACACTAAATCTCGGAGGAAAATTAATGAAGAGACTATCGATGCACCTTGTGTCTTTGCTCTTGCTCGTCGGCCTGACTGCATTTTGCGGCAGCGTTGGCCTTCATCTTCAACCACTAAATGCCAGTCAACATGCTACTTTCCACACCAACGCCCAACTCATGAACACCTCTGTGGATTCCCCCGCCATCCTTGCCGATGGTACTGATCCAGTCCCTCCGCCGATGCCGCTGCCTGGTTCCCCAAAGCCCCCAGCCAAGCCGCCGTCACGGGCCGACCAGTCAAGCAATGTTCTGACTGCCGATGGGACCGACCCGGTTCCGCCTCCGATGCCGTTGCCTGGCAGCCCGAAGCCACCAGCCAAGCCACCTACACGGGCCAACCAGACAACTTACGTCCTGACGGCCGATGGGACCGATCCCGTTCCTCCGCCCATGCCGCTGCCTGGTGCCCCAAAGCCAGCCAAGCCGCCCACACGGGCTAACCAGTCAACCTACTTCCTGACAGCCGATGGGACCGATCCCGTTCCCCCTCCCATGCCGCTGCCTGGTGCCCCAAAGCCGGTGAAACCGCCATCCCTGACCTCTTAACTCTGCGCATGCGCTCGCCATCGTGGGGGAAGGATCTTAACCACCCTTCCCTCACCTATGCTAGTATCCCTCGCAGAATCAGGACTTAACCGAGTCAATTCGTGCTCGATCGTCTCCTCTGGCTTAGCGGGATCTTCCTCGAACTCTTGCTGCTCGTCCGCAGCCTCCGCACCACGCTCCTCACCAAGTATCCGGTTTTCTACTTCTATGTGCTTTTCGTCTTATTCCAATCCATAGCGAGATTTTGGGTCTTTCAGAGGTATCCGCAGCGCTATATGGAATCCTATTGGTACACTGAATTTTTCGGCGTAATCGTGGGTTCCGGTGTACTGTTTGAAATCTACCGCAAGGGCCTGGCGCCGTATCCGGGCACTGCGCGGCTGGCACGGAATGTCCTGGCACTGGTCTTCGCCGTAGCCGTCGGCAAGGCCCTGGCCGCCTCTCTGCGGGGTCCTCTGTGGTGGCCGGCCCGCACGACCGCCGAGCTGGAACGGAATCTTCGGGCCGTCCAGGCGTTCGCTGTACTGGGATTAGTAATTTTACTAGTTGCATATTCCATCCCGCTTGGTAGAAACTTACGGGGCATCTTGCTGGGATATGCGCTGTTCATCGCCACCAGCCTCGCCAACTTAGCCGCGTTGGCGTCGCCCGGAAATGAGTTCCAGCGCGTATGGTCTTATTCGCAACAGTTGTTTTACTTACTTGTACTTTGCATCTGGACCGTGTCATTATGGGCATCATCGCAGCAAGCGGAAGTTCCGCGGGGTGCGGAACCTCCAGTGCCCTACAAAGTCGCGGAGCGCACAACGCGCGAGCGCTGGAAGCGCATCCGAATCTTCTTTGGCGGCAAAAAGGATAAGGGTCCTAAAGAATGAGTGAGGCGACGGCCATTGTCGCTCTAGTTTTTCTGGCGCTAGGCCTGCTCTGCGCGCTGCTCGTTTTGTGGCGCCAGCCGGGTGCCGCGAATTCCGCGGCCGCCATTCACCACGGCCCCGCGGCCCCACGCGTTTTTTCTTCCGCCGCCGGTCACTCGCGTGAATGTCCCACCGAAACCATCGAACACATCTTCGGTTCCCAAGATCTAGACTTCATCCGCTGCAAAAGCTCCCATCGCTTGCGCCGCGCCTTTGAGCGCGATCGCCGCCAGATCGCCCTTCACTGGGTCTGGGGCGTCTTCGATGAAACGCAGCAGATCATGTCGCATCATTTTCGATCCGTACGAAGCAGCCCTGATCTAAGCATCTCCCTGGAAGCCAAGCTCGTCGCCGAATTCCTGCTGCATCAATCCCTCTGTCTCGCACTCGCCGCAGCGCTGCGCCTCGCAGGACCGGACAACCTGGCCCGCTTGGCTGCCGCCGTTGGCAATGTTCGCCGGCAGGTGGGAGCGGCAGTCGAAAGTTTCCCCGGTGCCGTCCCCGAAGATCTCACCAAAAGCTCCGGATTGCAGTCGAATAGTTGAGGACCAGCTCCCAAGTGGCCGCCACCATGTTCAACGCTCTACGCCTCAGCACTGTGGAAGAAGCCTACGCAGATCTGCGCCACCGCACTCTTTCAAAAATCCAGGGTAACTTCGCACGCCTGATCTATCTGGCTTCCACGCGCGACTACAATTCGGCCCGCTATTTTCACTCCGGCCTAGCCGATCGTTTCTCCCCGGAAATAGCAGCAAAAGCTCTCGAACTCGCCCATCGCGAAGTTTTCCGCGAGCTGGTCTCCGCGTCCCTCGAAAATCTAGCCCACGAACTCGAGCTCTACATGCGCTCCACCCGCGAAAATCCCGCGGACTTCTTTCGCGCCTGGCAAGCAGTCGAGCCCTTCCGCGTGGTCGTGCCGGTAGACACCCATCCCACCAGTGCCGCCCTTTTCATCTCAAATGTTAGTTTCGCTTTGGAAGTGCTGCGGTCGAATCTGAAGTTGCCGCAGGATCATTAAGCCGCATCGCCACGGCCGTCACGCGCCCCACAATTTCCGCCTCGGCCCCATAAACAAATCGCCGCACCTTGCAATGCGACAACGGATGCGGCATCAGCAAAAGTTCCCGATCCTGAATCTCGCACCAAGAACAAGCATACCCATCCCGCAATTCCACGAAATAAATCGGCCGATCGTATTCCGTGCGCCAGGGCAAAGCCTGATATTTCCTCAGTTCCGTATCAATCTGCACAAACGACCCAGGCCGCAAGAGCGGATACATAGTCATATCCTGCAAGCCAATATATCCATACTTCCCATGGCGAATGTCCAGCCGCTGAATCAACGCAATCGGAACGTCTCCCCAAACTTCCACGATTCGCGAGAGCAGGTTGGTGTTGTCCACGTTAAATCCGCGGTCAAACTGGATGGGGAACGACACCGCTTTTTCCGGATCAGGATCTTCGATCGTCACCAGGTGGGTATTCGGCGAGCGCGCCGCAAGCTGCCTCTCCGGCAATTTCTGCAAGTCCACGCCAAAGAGCGCCAGCAAATCGATGAACTTAAACCGGTAGATGGTGCTAAGGCTATAGAGTTTGAAGATGCTGGGGACCGAACTGGAATTCTCAAGCTGCGAAAGCCACGGATTCGATATCGCAAATTCCGAGTTCCCCTCGGACTCCGCGATTTTCTGGCTCTCCTCCGCCACCTCGCGCACCGTAATGCCAAGCCGCAGGCGAATATCTCGAAGCTGCTCCCCCGGCTTTCTCGATCCTCCTGTTGCCATGCTTCCGATGGTATCCTGACCAGGTACAGTTCGCCAAGCCCGGCCATGTCCGGATTCGGGACAAGTGCCAAAATGGAACGAGCGGCCCCTCTCCACCATCTAATTGCTTAAGAGTGAATATGATCGGCGACGCCCAAGAACCCAAATCGCATCCAACCCGCAAATTATGGCTCTATTCCGCTCCCATACTCTTAATTCTCGTCGTCTACGTAGCCTGGATCATGCTCACAAGATGGCAAGAGAATAAACAGTTGGAAGATCGCGCCGCCGAACAAGCCCGCGCCAAAGAAAAGCTCGCCGCCCAGCAAACGGTAGAGTCCCTCGGCGGCGATCGCTTCGACATCCTAAGCTTCTACGTCAGCCCCGGCGCCATCCACAGAGGCGATTCCGCGCAACTCTGCTACGGAGTCTCCAACGCAAAAACCGTAGCGCTAGATCCGCCAGTAGCCGAAATGTGGCCCTCAGCAACCCGCTGCTTCGACATTAACCCCACAAAAACCACCAGCTACACGCTCACGGCAACAGACGCTCAAGGCAACAAGAAAACCGTATCAGTAGAGCTAAAAGTCCAGTAGCGCTGGCGTCCCCGCCGGCATCTTACGACCACAAAAGTAACCTACGAGCGCAAACACGGCCGGCGCAAAAAAGTGACTTAACCCCGGATTTACCTTTAGTGTTTCCGCCCGACCTCGCAAAAACCCCAAACCCGCAAGAAATCCAAAATTCCCACACCAATCCCGAACATAATAATGAACCGGAAAATCCCGCAAGACGATAAACGAAAGTCTAAATCCGTGCCGCCTACTGCTCCTTCGGCCGGTGCGGACTCTCGTTCAATTCATGATAAATGAAGTAACCGCCGACCCCAGCCGCAACGCCAGCAGCCGCATACAAAGTAATCAGAAGAAGTTTCTTCCGGTTGCGGACCGCAGGAATAGTCCCCGACCCGTTCCCGCCTTTCGATCCGCCACCCTGATCCTGCGCATCCACGATCTGCACGCGGATCGACTGCCCATCCGGGATTTCATGCGAATCACCGTCAATCGAAATATCAAACGGCCCGCGGAAGCTAGTCACCACCAGCTCATTCGCGCCAACAATCGTCACGCGCCCATGCGAGGCTTCACCAGAACGCGATCGCACCATAGCTCCGAGCGCACTCAATTCCACGATATCGCTAGCCCCAGAAGCAAATCCAGCAGTCCCGCGCACCAATTCCGCGCTAAGTCCACTAGAAGAAGGCTGCAAGCGCGAACTGCTAGCTGACATCAAATAATACTGCGCAGTGCCAGCTCGCAAACGAATCGACCCAGTCGATTCCGTATCAATCGTATCGCCGGGATAAACGGTCGCTCCCACAGCCGCCGCCGCGCTATCCAACCGCGCCGCCGACGACTGCGTCACCATCCCAAGCGGCTTCTCAGCAGCTCCAACCGCAGGTAAATTGGCCAACGTCCCAATCAAAATAGCAATCAAGCATGCGCGAGCAAACAAACGCACATCGCACCTCCAAGAGGGCCAAAAGTAATTTAAGCCCGACCCGGTACCCTGTCAATAACTCAATTCGCCTTTAGTTACCCCATCCCCGCGAATCGCTGAATTATCCGCCCGATTAAAACCAGCTTAAACCGCCGACTACTTCTCCGCCTTCCGCAAACTCTCCTCGCGAATCCCCCGAAACTCCGCCGTAGCCGTCCACTCCGGGATCCTCTCCGCCTCCGCCACGCGATACCCCACCAAAAAATAAAGCTGGCAATCCTCCGCCGCCCCACTCATGTCCCAGTCGCTCTTAATTACATCACTAGGCTTGTGATAATCCTCAGCCGTGTATTTCTTTCGCCGTTCAATCCCCCAACCGGCAGGCTTCCCCACAAAATCCACTCCCGGATCCGGATCAAAAGCCGGCACCCCCACCTTCGCAAAACTAAAATGATCCGACCGGTAATAAAATCCCTTCTCCGGCTCCGGATCAGAATCCACCCGCCGCCCCTGCTCCTTGGCCACAGCCGCCACCACATCATCCAGCGACGACTTCCCATTCCCCACCACAGTGATATCCCGAGTCTTCCCCCAAACATTAATCGCATCCATGTTGATATCAGCCGCCGTCGAAGCCACCGGATAGAGCGGATGCTCCGCGTAATAACGCGACCCCAGCAACCCCTGCTCCTCGCCCGTCACAGAAAGAAAAATCATCGTCCGCTTAGGCGCCACTTTCAATTCATGAAACGCCCGCGCAATTTCCAAAAGCGCTGCCGACCCCGAAGCATTGTCCACCGCCCCATGATAAATCTTGTCCCCATTCACCTCCGGCCCAATCCCAAAGTGATCCCAATGCGCCGTATAAATCACATACTGATTCTTCAATTTCGCATCGCTACCCGTAAGCTTCGCAATCACGTTATGCGAATCAATAGTCCGAATCTTGTTGTAAATCTCAATCGAAGCGGTCATCCCCAAAGCCACCGGCTGAAAATCAATGCGCGCCGCCTTCGCCTTCAAATCCGCAAAATCCTGTCCAGCCGCGCGGAACAGCGATTCCGCCTCCTCGTGCGTGATCCAGCTCTCTACCGCGACGCGATTCATATTCTTATCCGCCGAAGCCAAATCAAATTGCTCCGCGCTCCAGCTATTCCTCACCACTTCCCAAGGATACCCAGCCCTCTCCGTCTCATGAACGATGATGCAACCCGCCGCCCCCAATTCCGCCGCCTTCTCAAATTTGTAAGTCCACCGCCCGTAGTAAGTCATCGCCTTGCCGCCAAACATTCTTTCATCCGGCACCGGCGGATCATTGATCAGTACCACGATCTCTTTTCCGCGCACGTCCATTCCCTTGAAGTCGTCCCATTTATATTCAGGCGCCTGCACGCCATAGCCAACGAAAACCATCTCCGCTTTATCGAGCTGCGAAGAATTCACCATCCGCTTGGTCCATGCCACGAAATCCTTCTGAAACAAGGCTTGAAGCACGGCCCCATGCCCCGCAAAGGTAAATTCCATAGAAGCGTCAGGCCGAATCCCCACGAGCGGCACCTTCTGCAAATAAGTCCCATCAGGATTCCCAGCCTCTAAACCCGCCGCGCGAAACTGCTTCTCCATATAAGCAATACTCAAATCTTCGCCTTTAGTCCCAGGTCCGCGCCCCTCAAACTCATCGGAAGAAAGCACCTTGATATGCGTAAGAATCCGCGCCCCATCAATAGAAGCCGCCGCATCACCCACACCCTGCGCGAACAGTGCCCCACCAATCCCAGCAATCACCGCCGCGCAAACAATTATTAATTTTCGACCAACTCCGAAATCAAATCTCATTCGTATCCCCCCGTCCAAGTTCCAACGAGCCGCATTGTAACCCACGTCCCGTAGGGGAGGGTGCTTTAGCCCTCCCGCCTTTCGGCCAGCCTTGAGTCGCCGCCGTATCGACCCTCCGCGCTAACGTTCCCCACTCCAATCCATCTAACAAAAAACCAGGAGCCCAAACATGTCCGGCCTCACGAAAATTCTCTACCTCTCGATAGCGCTGACATTCATCACAACACCAATCTCCGCCCAACAAGCCCCAACCCAATCCGCAGCCGACGAACTCTTCAATCACAACGACTGGCAAAAAGCCGCCCAAGCCTACCAACAACTAACCACCACCGATCCAAGAAACGCCGCAGCTTGGCAAAATCTTGGCGAGTCGCTACTCCAACTAAAAAATTACCCAGAATCCATTCAAGCCTTCCAAAAAGCCGCGGCTCTAAATTTCCACCCCTTTGTAAATCAAATTAACCAAGCCCGAGCCTACGCCGAAAAAGGCAATCGCGAAGAAGCCATGAACCTCCTAAAACAGATCGCAGCCACCAGCCAAGCAGGCCGGGCCCGCCCGTTCATCCTAGGCAGCGCCGAGTTCGCCCGTTATAAAGACGACCCCGATTACAAAGCAATCCTCGAAGCCGTCGCCCCCTGCAAATCCCCCGAATACCATCAATTCGATTTCTGGATAGGCGATTGGGAAGTCCAAGATCCGCAAGGCAACGTAGTCGGCCACAACGCAGTAACCGCAGAACAAGACGGTTGCCTAATCATCGAACATTGGACCGCCACAGGCGGCGCCCAAACCGGAACCAGCTTCAACTACTACGACATCCGCGACAAAAAATGGCATCAACTCTATCTAGATAATTCCGGAAACGCCGGCGCCTTCCCGGCAATGTCCGGCAATCTAATAGCAGATAAGATGGTCCTGGTAACAAACGATCCAAACGCCCCACCCTCAAAATGGACGTGGTACACCGTCTCCCCGAACCACGTAAGACAAATGGCCGAACAATCCACAGACAATCAAAAGACCTGGCAAATAACTTGGGATTCCGTCTACGTAAAAAAGACAACCGAAGCGATCCACTAGAAATCTGTTTGCCTTTGATTTTAGTTCAGGGAGCCCCATGCGCGCTCTTGGGCGCGGGACTTTTGACTTTTTCTTACGTCGTCATTCCGAGCCGCCGTCTGGCGAGGAATCTCTCCTCGATTTTCTCCGCCTCTGAAATCTGAAATTTCAAATTTGAAATCTCGTCGCCGTCGACTTTGGGTCCGGATGCCTCACGCGCTGCCCTCGCACGTGGGGCCTTTGACTTTTCCGGCCGTCGCACTTCACCGTAGCGCCGGCAGCCTGCCGGCGCTCTTGACTTTGCCTTCTCAAACGCCAAAAAACTCCCAACTGCAGCAGCAGGTGCCTCGCCGCAGTCCGTCATAAACGCCCAAGTACCATTGACTAATGATAACTCCAACGATACCCTGTCTCCGCAAGTCAGCAGTCCAAGACGCGGGGCAGGCCCTCCAAAGCCGGCCGTAAAACGCGCCTCAAAACTGAATCTCTAGGGGCTTTAATCCAATGCCTGGTCCAAACGCCAGCAGCGTAAGCTATTCCATAAAACCAAATAGAAGCCCGCATCCGCGTACAAGAGCCCGCAAAAAGGCCCACAGCAAAGCAAAAAACACGCTTCAGCGTACCCCCGGATTTGTAGCGCTTAGAAACAACCCCGATCCTTTGTTTTGTTCAAGTTACATGCGGTTTTTAATCTCACCATGTAGCGATTAAAATAGATTGCCAAGCGAATGAAAATCGAACAACTGGAAGTCATTCACAACTCGAAACTGCTAGAATCCAACGGCGCCCCCAAGGAGGCCCGGATGGTCCACAAACACGTCTTCCACAACGATCGCCTACAACCCATCGACCAGGTCCGCCTCTCCCCAGGACAAGCGGGCCTGCTGAGCGGCTGGGGCCTATTCACCACCCTGCGCATAGCCGGCGGCGTCCCCTTCGAATACCAGCGACACTGGAAACGCCTAGAAAAAGACGCCTCCCGCACCCACTGCCCCTTCCCCTTCGACTCCCAAAAAGTCCGCAACCAACTCTACGAAGTCCTGCAAGCCAATAAAGTCGAAGAAGGCTCCGCCAGAATTTACGTTATCTACAATCAGCCGGGCTTTTGGGCCAGCGAAGAAAAATTCCCGCCGGCCGACTTGATCATTTATTCAGCGGGCCTGCCGGCCCACAAAGAGCCGGCCCGCCTAAATCTGCGCGAGCAGGGCCGCCACGCCGCTTCTCCGCTTGCTGGCGTGAAAGTAACTTCGTGGCTTAACAACGTCTGGAATATCTACGAGGCCCAACAAGCCGGTTACGACGAGGTGGTTCTGCTAAATGAGCGAGGCGAAGTGGCCGAATGCACTGCGGCAAATATTTTCGCCGTGCGAAATGGCCAAGTCGAAACGCCGCCGCTAAATTCCGGGTGCCTCGAAGGAATCACCCGCTCAGTACTGCTAGAGATCGGCAAAGATGCAGGAGTAAAAGTAGAAGAAAAAATGCTGAAGCCAGAAGATTTATACGCAGCCGAAGAAGTCTTCATCTCTTCAACAAATCGCAGCCTGCTAGGCGTAGGCGAAATCGCAGGTCACAAATTCGCAGCCCCAGGCCCAATAACAACAAAGCTAGGCCAAGTCTTCACAAACTACATTTCCGATTACGTAGCAAAGCATTCCGGCGACGCCATACAAGCCGGAGCCAAGTAGCACAGCCACTCTCGGCTGTGTCGAATTTTGGTAAGTGAAGAGGTGCAACTCGAAAGCCTGCAAAAAGACACAGCCAAGAGTGGCTGTGCTACAAAGTCGCTATGCAGCCTAGTGAACCATCAACCCGGCAATCGCAATGGCAACGCCGCAAGCGCCCATGATCAATCCAATCCCCCAAAAAACCTGCTTGCGAGTAAGGAGGGTAATCGAACAAATCACCAACGCAGCCTCCAGCAAAACTTCGGCCAAGTCAAACCGGTCCACGCGCTTCTGAAGCATGGCCACTTCGTCCTCGGTCTTCTTAGCCTCCACCTGCGCGTCGTTCTGCTGATCTTTGTACTTCTCAATCTCTTTCTCGTACTTGGCTTTCACCGCCTCGACCTGCGGCGAATTCTGCAAAGAGAAAACGCCGATCTCGTCGATAAAAAGTTCGTAGCTGCGACGGCGAATGTCCTTAGCCTGATAATAGGCCCACTGATCGGTAGCCTTGGTCTGAGCAAGAAGCTGCTCGGTGGCTGAGCGATGTCCCATCAGCGACGCGGCGGCCACAATCACGGCCAAAATCGCCATGGTGATGGTCACGCGTGCAAGCGCCGAGTCGTGCTCGGCATGCTCTGCACGCTCAGCTAGTTCATGAGGTTCTTCGGGCATCGAGGATCTCCTGGCCATAGTTTAGGGAGCCAATAGGCTGCGCGGCGAAGGATAGCAAAAAATCGCCGCCGCGTGCACGATGCCCGAAAGTTTCTGTAGCCGGGAGATGTGCGCTAAGCTTTCAAAGGCCTGTTGCGAATGGCCAATGTAACGGAGGAACAAGTAATGTCCGATCTGGCAAACAAAACGTGCGTCCCATGCCGCGGAGGCGTCCCGCCGCTAGCGGGCGAGGAACTAGCAAAGCTCGCGCGCGAAGTCCCCAAATGGAAAGTAGTAGACGGGCATCACATCACGCGCAATTTCACGTTCCCAGATTTCGCCCAAGCCCTAGCCTTCGTCAACAAAGTAGGCGCCATTGCCGAAGAACAAGGCCATCACCCAGACATTTTCCTGACCTGGGGCAAAGCCGACATCACCACCTGGACGCACAAAATCAACGGCCTAACGGAGAGCGATTTCATCCTAGCCGCAAAGATCGACCGCCTGTAGATCCGCAGACCGTGTCCGGTGGCGCAACGAAAAATCCCGCAAGCGGACAGCAGCAGCAGAAGCTAAGGGTCAGCAAGCTCGCTAAGCTCTGATTTTTCAAAGGATTCGAGGGGGCGCCGCATTGGCGCTCGCCCTGCTCCACTATAACGTGGCGCGATATAGTATGCCGCCAGGCGATATAGTCACCGGATGGTGGCTCGGGAGGATGCGTGAGTTCGAAAGACAGAGATCGCGAGCCGCAAGCTCCGCTCACTCCGGCAATGTTCCACATTCTGCTGGCGCTGGCCGACGGCGAAAAGCACGGCTATGCGATTTTGAAGGAGGTCGCCGATCGCACTGGCGGCAAAGTGCAGCTCAGCGCCGGGACGCTCTACGGAATCATCAAGCGCCTCGACGAGTCCGGCTGGATCCTCGAAAAATCGCAGCGCCCCGACATCGGCTTCGACGATGAGCGCCGCCGCTACTACCAACTCACCGAAACCGGACGCCGCGTCGCCATGGCGGAAGCGTCGCGATTGCAAGAAATGGTCGACATGGCGCGCGCGAAGCGGCTGGTCCGCAAACCGCGATTGGCATAGGAGACGCAAATGCCGGATGACAGGCCCAGAATCTCCGATCGCATCTTCCGCATGGCTCTAGCCGTGCTGCCTTCCGATTTTCGCGGCAATTACGCGAACGAGATGCACCGAGTGTTCCGCGAGCAGCAGCGCGAAGCCGGTGAAAGAGATGGCTTCGCCGGATTGATAAAACTTTGGTGGGAGACACTAACCGGATTGCTGACCACCGGCCCCCGCGAACATTGGGAAATCCTAAAGCAGGACGTTTTCTACGCGCTACGAATGATGCGCAAGAACTTCGGATTCACGATCGTCGCTGTGCTCACGCTCGCTCTTGGCATCGGAGCAAACACCGCAATTTTCAGCGTGGTGAACGCGGTTCTGCTCAGCCCGCTGCCGTATCCGAAAGGCAGGGAGCTGGTCATCCTGAGGCAACAAGCGCAAAAGCAGGGAGTGGACAATCTCGCGTTCTCGGTGAAGGAAATCGAGGACTATCGCGCACAGAATGGAACTTTCTCTGGCGTAGCGGAATACCACTCGATGACCTTCACGCTGCTCGGGCGCGACGAGCCGCTGCGCGTGCAGACCGGGGTGGTTTCTGCGAATTATTTCGACCTCTTCGGTATCAAGCCGATCCAAGGCCGCACGTTCCGCGAAGACGATGACAAACTCGGAGCACCCGCCGTTCTGCTCGTGAGTTACGAGTTCTGGAAAAATAGTCTGGACGGCGATCCCAACATCGTCGGCAAAACTTTCCGCATGAACGACCGTGTCCACACAGTAGTCGGCGTGCTTCCGCCCGTGCCGCAATACCCGGTTGAAAATGACGTCTACATGCCGACGGTGGCGTGCCCCTTCCGCGGATCGAAAGCGATGATGGAAGGCCGCGATCACCGCATGATGAATGTTTTTGCGCGCATGAAAGACAGCGTGAAGCTGGGCGCCGCAGGCGCCGACGTCGAAACCATCGCCGGCCGCCTGATGCAGGACTATCCCAAGTTTTATCCCGCATCGATGGGCTATCGAACGATCACGGTTCCCTTAAAGGGCGAGTTAATAAAAGACGCGCGCCCGACGCTGCTGATTTTGCTCGGCGCGACGGGATTCGTATTGCTGATCGCCTGCGCCAATGTCGCCAATCTGACGCTGGCGCGCATGACGCAGAGGGAACGCGAACTGGCGGTGCGTTCCGCGCTCGGAGCGGGCCGCAGCCGCCTGCTGCGGCAACTGCTTACCGAAAGCGTGCTCATCGCGGCGCTGGGAGCAGGACTGGGTTTGCTTTTCGCGTCCGGCGGAATGGATTTGTTGCAGGGATTCGCCGCGCGATTCACGCCGCGCGCCCGGGAAATTCGGATTGATTACGTGGTGCTGCTTTTCACGTTCATAGTCGCCGCAGGCACCAGCATAGTATTCGGATCGCTCGCGGCTTTTCTTTCGCGCGAGAGCCTCGCGGCGGGGTTGAAAGAAGGGACCGGTGGCGCCTCGGCCAGCCGCCGGCGCCATCGAGTGCGCAGCCTGCTGATCGTCTCGCAAATCGCGCTCTCGTTTCTGTTGCTCACCGGCGCCGGTCTCATGCTTCGGAGCTTCGTGAAATTGCAGCGCGTCGATCCAGGATTCGTGCCGCAGCACATTCTGGCGATGAAGGTGTCGCCAAACTTCACGAAGTATACGAAAAACGATCAATACCGCGCGCTCAGCAACCGCATGCTGGAAAGTGCGAAGATGCGGCCCGGAGTAATGTCCGTGGCCATCTCATCGAGTTTTCCGTTCGATCCGGATTCTGTGGTCTTCGGGCTGGGCATCAATCCGTACTTGATCGAGGGGCGTCCGCTGAAAGATGGGGAAGCGCAGCCAACTTCAGCGGCCCGAGTCGCCAGCGCCGATTATTTCAAACTGCTGGGAATTCCAATTCTCGAAGGCCGCAGCTTTACCGAAGCCGACACCAAAGACGCGCAGCAAGTCGCCATCGTGAATCAGGCACTGGTGCGGCATCACTGGGCTGGCGAGGATCCGATTGGCCACCGGATTTCATTCGACGATGGAAAAACCTGGCAAACGATCGTCGGCGTCGTCGGCGACACGAAAGAATTGGCGCTGAACCAACCGGCCGACGAACAGGTCTATGTGCCCGTCGACCAATATCCGCAGATCGGCAGTTTGCTGGTGCGCACGATGGGCGATCCGATGAGCGTGGCGCGCGATATCCGACAGAGCGTCTACGACGTCGATCCCGACACTGCCCTGACGCATATGCAAAGTCTCGAGGCGGCGCGCAGCGCGACGCTTACATCGCCGCGCTTGACCACCGATCTGCTCGCTGTGTTCGCAGGACTAGCGTTGGTGATGGCCGCGACGGGCATCGGCGGAATCATGGCGCTGACGGTGAGCCAGCGCCTTCGCGAAATCGGCATTCGCATGGCCATGGGCGCAAAGCCTCGCGATATTTTGCGCATGGTGCTGCGACAGGGGCTCGGACTTGGTTTGACTGGAATTGTAGTGGGGCTGCTCGCGGCAATCGGACTTACGCGGCTGCTGCAAACTTTGCTATTCGAAATTTCGCCAACCGATCCAATTACGCTTGGCGCTGTGGGATTGGTGCTTGTGTCCGCGGCGGTGATCTCGTGTCTCATTCCCGCTCGCCGCGCGGCGAAAACCGATCCGCTCGCAGCTTTGCGATTCGAATGAAGCAGCCGCAAAGGACATCGCGGCCAAAGGAAGTGAAAGCATGAAAAATAAATCGGGGTTCACGAACGCTGCTCTAATGGCCTGCGCATGCGCGTTGTTTCTCGCGCCCGCGATAAGCGCGCAAACGGGTGAAACAAAGACCGGCGGCGAATATTTCGTAACGACCCAATGGGTTGCGGATCATCTCAAGGATTCCTCGCTGGTACTACTCGCCGTGGGAGAAAAAAGCGACTATGACCACGGGCACATCCCCGGCGCGCGCTATCTGGACTATGAAAAGATCTCGACTCCGCACGGGAGCGGACTGATGCTCGAGATTCCGCCCGTCGAGCAGCTCGTGAAAGTATTCGAAGACGTCGGGGTGGGCGACTCATCGCACGTCGTCGTATATTTCAACAGCGAATGGATCACGCCAACCGCGCGCGTTTACCTGACGCTCGACTATCTCGGGCTTCGCGGCCGCGTTTCGTATCTCGACGGAGGGATGCAGGCGTGGCGCAAAGAAGGACGGCCGGTTTCCAGCGAAGAGCCGAAGTTTGCGAAAGGTAAGCTGACGGCGCATCCACGAAGCGACGTGATCGCCAAGATCGATACGGTGCAACAGGATTTGCACAAGCCGGGCGTCGCCATCGTCGATGTTCGCGAGGCGAAATGCTACGGGCCCCCGTCAGGCTGCTATGGCCAGCGCGAGGGACACATCCCGGGTGCACTGAACATCCCGTTTGAAGTATTGGTCGGCGACGATTACAAGCTCAAAAGCTCTGACGAGCTGCGAAAAATCTTTCAAGCCGCCGGCGTAAAACCGGGAGACGAAATCATCGCCTACTGCCACATCGGCCAAAGAGCCAGCCTGGTCTACATAGTCTCGCGATTCCTCGGCCATGACGCGCGTCTTTACGATGGCTCGTTCGAAGAATGGGGCAGCCGCAGCGATCTACCGCTCGAAAAATCCACGGCAGCGGGAAATCAGTAATCGGCAAAGTAGCGGGCCGTCTCTGCCGGCATCCGACGTCCAGAAGCGACGCGACATCTCGAAAATTTGGACGGCGCAAGGTTGCGACCAAGTCCCTTCCGCGGCGAGGCGAGACCGCGCGGGTCTTGAGCTCTTGGCAAGATTTGTAGTCGTAAGATGCCGGCAGAGACGCCGGCGCTACTTGGGCCGCCGGTAATTCTCCGCGCGAATCTTCCTCATGTTACGATTCTTTGCTCGTATTTAGTCCCGCCCTTGCAGGAGCTTCTGGGTGAATTTTCTTCGCGAAGAACTGCGGCCAATGCTGCGGCTCGCCGGACCAATCGTGCTCGCCGAGCTCGGCTGGATGGGGATGCCCATCGTCGACACGATGATGGTCGGGCGGCTGCCCTACAGCGCCGACGCGATCGGCGCGGTCAGTCTGGGCAGCATTTTGTTTTATGCGATCGGAATTTTCGGCACGGGCTTAATGCTCGGACTCGATACTCTCGTGTCGCACGCCTTCGGTGCCGGCGACGTCGCGGACTGCCATCATTCACTGATCAACAGCATTTATCTGAGTATCGTCGCGACGCCCTTGCTGATGGGCCTGGTGTGGTGGTTCAGCGTTTATCTGCATCGCTTCGGCGTCGCGCCCGATGTGCTGCAGTATGCGGTTCCCTATCTGCTCGCATTGAATTGGAGCATGTTCCCGCTGTTTCTCTACTTCGCACTGCGCCGCTATTTGCAGGGCATGAATCGCGTGGCGCCGGTAATGTTCGCGCTGATCAGCGCGAACGTGGTGAATTTGATCGGTAACTGGGCGCTGATTTACGGGCACCTCGGATTTCGCGCCATGGGGCCGGTCGGCTCCGGCTGGGCCACGTGCGTTTCGCGAATCTACATGTCGGCGGTGCTGCTGATATCGATTTATTTTTACGAGCGCCGCTATCGAACTGGCTTGCACGCCGTCGAATTGCGACCGGATTTCGCGCGCGTCTGGCGGCTGGTGAAACTGGGAGTTCCGGCAGCAGCGCAAATGACGGTGGAGGTTGGGGTTTTCGCGGTGGCGACATCGCTGATCGGACGGCTCGGCGCCGTGCCACTCGCGGGACATCAAATTGCGTTGAACACCGTCAGCATTACCTACATGGTGCCACTCGGAATTTCTTCGGCAGCGGCGGTGCGCGTGGGACAAGCGCTTGGGCGAAGAGATCCGGCGGGGGCGAGGCATGCGGGATGGACCGGCGTTGTGCTCGGCGCGAGTTTCATGGGATGCATGGCGGTGGTGTTCTGGACCGTGCCGCGATTCATCGCGCGAATATTCACGCCCGATCTCGGGATTATCGCGACGGCATCGAGCCTGCTTTTCATCGCGGCGTTCTTCCAACTGTTCGACGGGATTCAGAGCACGATAACCGGCGCGCTGCGCGGCACCGGCGATACACGCACGCCGTTTCTTTGCCACCTCGTCGCTTACTGGGCAGTTGGCCTGCCGTTGGGCTATCACTTGTGCTTTGCGGTTGGATGGGGCGCAGCAGGGTTGTGGATTGGCTTGAGCGTCGCACTGATAATGATTGGGATTGCGCTGCTATTTTTCTGGCGCAGGAAAGTGCAATCGTTTTCGTCGATGTTTGCTTAAGCTACAATCATCGCCGGATGAACTTTCGTGCCGGTGACCGCGCTGGAATCGCGAGGCCATAGCGAATGCCCGAAAATGCAGATTCGCGCTGCATGGAACGCGCCATTGAACTTTCGCTCGAGAATGTTCGCGCGGGCCGCGGCGGACCATTCGCAGCGGTGGTGGCGAAGAACGGCGAAATTATTGCCGAAGCCGCGAATTGCGTTACGGCTACGAACGATCCCACGGCTCATGCCGAAATCGTCGCGATTCGCGAAGCTTGCCATAAACTCGGATACTTTGAACTTACTGGTTGCGATCTCTATACCAGTTGCGAACCTTGCCCGATGTGCCTCGGGGCGATTTACTGGGCGAGGCCGGCGCGAGTTTTCTACGCCAACACCGCGGCCGACGCAGCGGCCATCGGCTTCGATGATGCATTCATTTATTCCGAGATCAAGCGCCCGCTCGCCGATCGAACAATTCCGATGATCCCGCTCCTGCGCGAAAAAGCGCTGGCCGCATTTCGCGAGTGGCAGGCGAAGACGGACAAGGCACCCTACTGAGGCCTCGCGATGACAAATCCCAGCATCGGCCGCTCGATTCCCCGCAAAGAAGGCCGCGAGAAAGTGACCGGGCGCGCGCGCTACGTGGACGACATGACGCTGCCGGGGATGCTTTTTGGCGCGACGGTGCGCAGCCCGATTGCTCGCGGGCGATTGCGCGGAATTCGCTTTGGCGAAGGGCTCCCCTGGAATGAGCTAACGACCGTCACCGCGAAAGACATCCCCGGCAAGAATTCCATCGTGCTGCTCGAAGACGATCAGCCCTGCCTGGCCGCCGAGCTCGTGAACCACGCTGAAGAAGCGGTAGTCCTGCTGGCGCATCGCGACAAATATTTGATTGAGGAAGCTCGCCGCGCCGTTCAACTCGAAATCGAACGGCTGCCCGCTATTTTTTCAATTGACGACTCGTTGGCATGCAAAGAGATTATTTGGCGCGCGGACAATGTATTCAAATCGCTGCGAGTGGATAAGGGTGATGTCGACGCGGCGTTGGCAGAGGCCGAGTTTGTTGTCGAAGGCGAATACGAAACCGGGGCTCAGGAACAGCTATACATCGAGCCGCAGGGAATGATTGCGGAGGCCAACGGGCGCGATGGCGTGACCGTTTGGGGATCCCTGCAGTGTCCTTATTACGTTCACAAGGCGCTGGCGGCGCTTTTTGCGTTGCCGGCTGAAAAGATTCGCGTGGTGCAGATGGAAACCGGCGGCGGTTTCGGCGGCAAGGAAGAATATCCGTCGATGATCGCGGCGCATGCCGCGCTGCTGGCCTGGAAATCCGGGCGGCCGGTGAAGATGATTTACGACCGCGCGGAGGACATGGCGGCGACCACAAAACGCCACCCTTCGCGCACGCGCCACCGCACCGGCGTGACGCGCGACGGAAAAATCGTGGCGATGGACATTGATTTCACGCTTGATGGCGGCGCTTATATGACGCTGTCACCGGTGGTACTGTCGCGCGGAACGATTCATGCCGCCGGGCCATACGATTGCGCGAACGTGCGCATTCGCAGCCGCGCGGTGGCGACGAATTTTCCGCCGCATGGAGCGTTTCGCGGCTTTGGCGCACCTCAGAGTGTGTTTGCGCTGGAGCGGCATCTCGATCAAGTGGCGAAGGTTGTTGGATTGGCACCCGATGAGTTGCGGCGCCGGAATTTCGTTCGCGAGGGTCAGACTTTGGCGGTCGGCCAAGTCGTTCACGAGAAAATTGATATGAACGAATTGATGGAGCGGGCTTTCGAGTTGAGCGGCTATCGTGCGAAGCGCGAGCGTCTCGCACGCGAGAACCCCGGCAGCACGATCAAGCGCGGAATTGGTTTTGCTTCTTTTCTTCACGGTGCTGGATTCACTGGCTCGGGTGAGGATTACTTGGCGTCGGTGGCGGAAGTTGAGGCGACGAGCGAGGGCAAGATTCGCGTCTGCGCGGCCAGTACGGAAATGGGCCAGGGCACGAACACGATTTTTTCGCAGATCGCGGCGGATGCGCTTGGTCTCGAATGCTCGAGCGTTGAAGTTGTGCAGCCGGACACCGCGCACGTGCCAAACAGCGGCCCAACGGTCGCCTCGCGCACTTGCATGATCGTAGGAAAGTTGGTTGAGTCAGCGGCGCTCGGCGTGAAGCAATCGCTCCTGCAGAATGGTTTCTTGCGCGAGGAAGATGGCCACGACGCCTTCGCGGGAGCGTGCCGTCTGTACATCGAAAAATTCGGTCCGCTGCGAGCATCGAGCCGCTATTCGCCGTCGCCGGAAATTCATTGGGACGATGCGCACTATCGCGGCGACGCTTACGGCGCTTACGGGTGGGGCGTTTATGTCGCTGAAGTTTCTGTCGACACGCTCACGGGCGAAACGCGCGTGGAGGATTTTGTGGCCGCGCAAGAAGTCGGCCGAGTGATCAATCCGGTACTCGCCGCCGGGCAAATTGAAGGCGGAGTCGCACAAGGAGTCGGTTTCGCGCTTTACGAGAATGTTGTCTGGCGCGACGGGCGCATGATCAACAATCAAATGACGAATTACATCATGCCCACTTCGATGGATGTGCCCCCGATTCGCGTCTACTTCGAGGAATTGCCGTACGCGCGCGGCCCGGCGGGCGCAAAAGGAATCGGCGAGTTGCCGCTCGATGGCACCGCGCCCGCGATCATCAATGCCGTCGAAAACGCTACGGGCATCGTGGTTCGCCGCGTGCCGCTTACGCCTGAAATTCTGCTGGATGCGCTCGATGCCGCGCGCGAAAAGGTCCATGCCTGAAAAGGTCAGCGTTCAGTGCCGCGTAAACGGGCACGATGCGACGCTCCTCGATTTTCCAATGGCGCGTCTGCTTGACGCGCTGCGCGAGCAACTCAGCCTCACTGGGATCAAAGAAGGCTGCGGCGAAGGCGAGTGCGGCGCGTGCAGCATTGAGATGGATGGGCGTCTGGTGAACAGTTGCCTCGTGCCTGTCGCGCAAGCCGAGGGCGCGACCATTCGCACGATTGAGGGCGTCGCGGATGGCGAGCAACTGCACGAAGTACAGCAGGCGATCATCACCCACGGCGGCGCGCAATGCGGCATCTGCACTCCGGGAATGATACTCGCAGCGGTGAATCTGCTCGAGCACAATGGACGTCCGACAGAAGCGGAAGTGCGCGTCGCGCTTGCGGGAAATCTTTGCCGCTGCACCGGTTATACGAAAATCTTTGAGTCGGTGTTAGCCGCGGTAACTGTGGCAGAGGCGCGCGATTGAGATCTTCGGTCGCATCCTTCGATTTGCGGACGCCGCACGATCTCCCTTCGGTGCTGGAACTTCTGGCGCGGGAACCCGGTGAATGGCGGCCATTCGCTGGGGGCACGGACCTGATGGTTTTGCTTGAAGCCGGCAAACTCGCCCATCGGCGCTATCTGAATATTTGGAATTGCCGCGAGCTTAGGAATATTTCCGCGAGCGACTCCGAAATGAAGATCGGCGCGCTTGCGACTTATACCGATGTGAAGGGGCATGCAATTCTGCAACGCGAATTCGAATTACTCTGCCGGGCCGCCGAAGAGACTGGCGGTATCGCCACGCAAAATCGCGGCACGCTTGGTGGGAATATTGCGAACGCGTCGCCCGCCGCCGATTCCCCGCCTGCGCTGCTGGTTTACGATGCTGAACTCGAATTGATTTCGGCTGGGGGGACGCGCCGAGTGTTGTACGCCGATTTTCACACCGGCTACAAAAAGATGAATCTGAGGCCCGACGAGTTGATCGCCCGGATTATTTTGCCGCGTGGCCGTGGCGGCTGGAAAACGTACTATCGCAAAGTGGGCACGCGCCGCGCTCAGGCTATTTCGAAAGTGTGTCTGGCCGCAGCGGCGAAAACGGAAAATGGCGCGATCGCAGACATTCGCATTGCACTTGGCAGCGTCGCACCGTGTGTAATGCGCGCGACAAAAACCGAGAACAGCCTCCGCGGCAAGCGCCTCGATGCCGCGGCGATCGACGATGCGCGCGCAACGCTCGCCGCCGAAATCACACCAATTGACGACATGCGTTCGACGGCGCGATACCGCTCGCGGATCGCCCAGAATTTGCTGCAAGAATTTCTGCAAAGCTGCGCCACAACATGAGCGCGCTCGATCTCATCGTTCGAGGCAATCGAGTTCTTGCGGGAGATTCCGCCGAGCCGTCCGCCGCCGCGATTCATATTCAGCACGGCGTAATTACTACCGTCACTCCGTACGACCAAACTTCGAACGCTCCGTCGATCTACGAAGCCGGCGACGATCTGGTGATGCCGGGAATCGTGGACACGCACGTGCATATCAATGAACCCGGCCGCGCGGATTGGGAAGGATTCACGAGCGCGACTCATGCCGCAGCAGCAGGAGGCATCACCACGTTGATCGAGATGCCGCTCAACAGTATTCCCGCTACGACGACAACCGCTGCTTTTCGCGAAAAACTCGCCGCTACCGCAGGAAAACTTTGGGTGGATACCGGATTCTGGGGCGGCGTGGTCCCCGGAAACTTGCAGGAACTTGGCTCGCTCTGGCGAGAAGGCGTATTCGGATTCAAATGTTTCCTGGTGCCAAGCGGCGTCGAAGAATTTCAGCAGGTGAGCGAGGACGATCTGCTCGCAGCGATGCCAGTGCTCGCTGGGCTCGGAGCTCCGCTGCTCGCGCACTCCGAAGATCCCGCAATCATCGAGTCCGCCAGCAAGGCAGCCGCTAAATTGCCGGCAAATAAATATTTCTCATGGCTCGCATCGCGACCGGCCGAAGCCGAATGCAAAGCCATCGAGCTTCTAGCAAGGCTCGCGGCCACCACGAAAGTTCGCATCCATATCGTGCACGTATCATCCGCAGCCGCGCTCGAAGTAATTCGCAAAGCCAAGGCCGCGGGCATATTGATCACCGCCGAAACTTGCCCGCACTATCTAACGTTTGCCGCGCAAGAAATTTCCGACGGGGCCACAGGATTCAAATGCGCGCCACCGATTCGCGAGCCAGAAAATCGCGACCATCTATGGAGAGCGCTGGGTGACGGCACGCTGGATTTCATCGCTAGCGATCATTCGCCCTGCCCGCCGGAAATGAAGCGCACGGACTCCGGCGATTTTTTCGCGGCGTGGGGCGGGATCGCCTCGTTGGAACTCGCTCTGCCAGCCGTGTGGACTTCGGCGCGCTCGCACGGCTATCCTGTGGGCCGTCTCGCGGAGTGGTTGTGCCGCGGGCCCGCGCGGCTCGCAGGCGTTGCGAAGCGAAAAGGCACGATCGCGGAAGGGCGCGATGCCGACCTTGTGATCTGGGATCCGGAAGCGGCATTCCGCGTGGAGCCCGAACGATTGCATCAACGCCACAAGTTGACTCCATACGCTGGCCGCGATCTGCAAGGCGTGGTCACGGCAACTTTTCTGCGCGGACGCAAGATTTACGAGCGCGGAGAATTTCCGGCGGGCCCGATTGGCATGATTCTGAAGCGGACTGAGGCATGAGCGAATTTCAAAAGCTTCCCAATCTCGCCTCCGAGCGGCTCGGGGCTCGAGTGATCGCGGCGAACGACGACTTTTTTGCGCCCAAAGAAAATCTTTTGAAGGACTCGAAGCCAATATTTATCGAGGACAAATATACAGACCGCGGCAAATGGATGGACGGCTGGGAAAGCCGCCGCCGCCGCACGCCAGGCTACGATTGGTGCCTGGTGCGGCTGGGCCTGCCGGGCAAAATTCGCGGAGTGATCGTCGATACCAGCTATTTTCGTGGAAATTATCCCGAGCAATGCTCGCTCGAAGCCTGCGCGATACCCCTGGAGGCCGGGCGAAAACTCGAGCTCGCCGCACTCACTGCTCCTTCTACGAAGTGGTACGAGCTGATTTCTCAATCCGATCTCAAAGGCGATTTTCAAAACGAATTCGAGATTCGAGGCGAGCACCGCTTCACTCACGTGCGCCTGAAGATTTTCCCGGACGGCGGGGTGGCGCGTTTGCGCATTCATGGCGACGTGCTGCCCGCGCCCGCACGGGCAACCGAGAGTGCCCGTGAAATGGATTTGGCGGAAATCCAAAATGGCGGCCGAGTGCTTGCAGCCAGCGACGAATTTTACAGTGCGCCGCTTAATTTATTGATGCCGGGCCGCAGCAAAGGCATGCACGACGGATGGGAAACGCGTCGACGCCGCGGCCCGGGCTACGATTGGGTCATCATCAGGCTCGGCTTGCCGGGCTCGGTCCATCGAGTCGAAGTGGACACTTCGCACTTCAAAGGAAATTTTCCCGATAGCTGTTCGATCGACGCAATTTCTCTCGCAAGCGGCGCTGACCCCGACGCGAGCACGACCTGGCGGGCCCTCCTTCCGCAATCCAAGCTTCGCGCCAACGCATTGCATTCGTTCAAGAAAGAAATCATTGGCGCTGGGCCCGTTTCGCACATTCGCTTCAATATCTATCCGGACGGCGGCGTAAGCCGCTTGCGCATTTGGGCCAAGCCCGAGGTTGGATCGCGAAACTCAGGCGTTGATTGGTTTAATTTCCTGCCGGAAAAGAAAGCCGCGGCGGCACTTCTCGATTGCTGCGGCTCTGAGGAATGGGTACGCCGCATGTTGGCGAGCCGCCCGTTTTCAAATCCCGATGCAATGATTCGCGCCGCCGACGAAATCTGGAACGGTCTCAGCCGCAAGGAGTGGTTGCAAGCCTTCCGCCATCATCCGCGGATTGGAGCCAAGAAAGCCGAGCGCAAGCAGTCCGGGAAAGCCAGGGATTGGTCGGGGAAGGAACAATCAGGCGTCGCGCGAGCCGCTCGCGACACTCGTGCCGTTCTCGCCGCCGCAAATCGCGCTTACGAAGCTGCGTTCGGCCACATCTTCATCATCAGCGCGAGTGGAAAATCAGTTGAAGAAATTCAGCAGGAATTGCAGCGTCGCCTCGGCAATGACCGTGAGACCGAGCTGCGCACGGCCGCGGAGGAACAACGCAAAATCACCCGGCTGCGCCTGGAGACATTACTGGCCTCATGAGCTCACCGATCACCACGCACGTTCTGGATATTTCCATCGGCCGTCCCGCGCAGGGTATCACTGTAACGCTGCTGCTGCAAACCAGCGGAACGGAATGGAAAGAAATTGCGCGCGGAGTCACCGGCGTGGACGGCCGGCTCGCGACTCTTCTCAAGCCGGGAAAAATGGCCACAGGAAATTACCGGCTGCGTTTTGAAACTGGGGCGTATTTCGCGGCGCGCCAATCCGCGGCGTTCTATCCCTTTATCGAAATTACGTTTGCCGCGATCGATGCAGGCCAGCACTATCACGTTCCACTGCTCGTGAGCCCGTATGGCTACACTACCTATCGCGGGAGCTGACCGATGCGCATACGTCTGGGCCAAAATAATTACGGAAAGTCGCGCGTCCGCATGCTGCGCCTCTCGCGGCAGGAGAACCATCACGAAATCAAGGAGCTTACACTCGAAATTCTATTCGAGGGCGACTTCGACGAAGTCCACACCGCGGGCGACAATCGCAAAATTCTCCCGACCGACACGATTAAGAACACCGTTTACGTGCTGGCGAAGCAATACCCGCCCGAACCAATCGAAGAATTCGCCGAACATCTCATCGAACATTTTCTTACCTACAACCCGCAGGTCTCGCGCGTAAAAATCGCCGCGACGGAACACCCGTGGAACCGCATCGCAATTGGAGGCAAGCCTCATTCCACTTCGTTCATTCGCAGCGGCAACGAGCGACGAACCGCCGTGATCACCGGAACGCGCGAGGAAACTCGATTTGCGGCGGGCATCGAGGACCTCGTCGTGATGAAGACCACCGGCTCGGAGTTCGGGGGATTCATTCGCGATCCCTACACTACGCTAAAAGAAACAAAGGATCGCATTTTGATGAGCCATGTCCGCGCCGAGTGGCAATACGCCGCGGAGGAAATCGCCTTCAGTCCCATCTGGCACGGCGTTCGCCAGGCGCTGATCGAAACTTTCGCCGAGCACCACAGCCGCTCGGTGCAGCATACGCTTTACGCCATGGGGGAGGCCGTGCTGAAAAGTTTCGAGTCGATTTCGGAAATCCATTTGGCGATGCCGAATAAGCACTACAATCTGGTGGATCTCAAGCCCTTCGGACTGGAAAATCACAACGAGATTTTCGTGCCGACGGACGAACCTCACGGAGTGATTGAAGCCACGCTTAAGAAGGATGTTTAGAAACTATTTCGCGCGTGTGCGCGAATCGAGAATTTTCGCAAACGAGCCAAGCTTTAAATCCTCTAACGCAAGCCCGGTCAGTTCCTGGGCCTCGGCCGCTGTCACTGCGCCGCAATTGATGGCTCGCAGAAAGTAATTCAGCAGCCCCTGGCCGGTGGCGGCATCGTCGAATACTTCGCCCACCAACGTCGCCTGCGCGGCTTTCTCGATGAAATTCCGCAAGCGCTCCGCGGCGGAATCAAGACTGCTGAGAAAAAATGAGTACACCGCCGCGTAGCGCGTCGGCAACTGCGCTGGATGTAAATCCCATCCCTGATAAAAGCCGGCGATAAGTGAATGGCGAATATGGTGCGCGTGCAGGCGCCACGCCGAATGTACCGCGCTGCGATTCTCGGAAGCCTGCGCGGCGGTGAGTGGCAGTCCGCCCTTGGCCGCGCGGTGAACCGGCACCGGCAAGATATTCGTCGCGCCATCGGAAAGCCATACGCCGGTTCCTGCCAGAGCCACCTGCATCATTTCTTTGGCGAAGTCGCATGAGGGATGCAGCATGTGCTGGTGCGCTGCGGTGATATTGCGGCTGGCGGTGTAATCGTAAGTTCCAAAATGAGCGCCGACGCAGCGGCCATTCGCCGAGCGTACCAGCGCCAACAGGTTCGATTCGCCGCGAGAATTCAAAATCGATTGCGACGTTTCGATCATCAATTCGATGCGCAGCCAGCCGCCCGGCAATCGGAGCGAAGATTCGAGGCGATCGAGAATTTCCACGAGCGCTTCGACTTCCTCAGGCAGGCTCACTTTCGGGAGTGTGACGTGGAAATGCCGCGGCAGCGCACCGGCGCAGGCCTCGGCCATCGCGGTGACAAATAAATCCAGCGTGCGGATGCTACGCCCGCGCAGCTCCTCATTGAATGGTTTGATGCGAATTCCGATGAATGGCGGCAGCGTCCAGGCTTTTGCGCCCGCTGCTAAATCTTGCGCCGTCGAAATCGCGTGCGCGTCCTCTTCTTCTTCCGGGCGATTGCCGTAGCCATCTTCGAAATCGATACGAAAATCCTCGACGGGCTCGCGTCCGAGTTTCTCGCGCACGCGGCGATAGATTGTGAGCGCGAGCCAAGCCGCGCGGCTCTCTTTCCGAAACGTGTCCGGGTCGGAATCGATATATTTTTCGAGCCGCTCGATTTCCGCCGGAGCATCCGGGAGTTCACTGGCGCCATCCAATCCGATTGCTTTTGCGAAGGTGACGAAATCGGGAGCGTAGTCATCAAGGGATTGCAGCGCGTAAGTGCCGAGCCGTTGCGCCGAATCGGCATGGAATAGTTGCGCGCCGGCGTAAACGGTGTGGACGGGCTGCCGCTCGTTCCCCGGCCCCGGATAAAGTTGCGCAAAATCGCGGTGGCGTTCTCGGAGCTTGGCGTCCAGCGCTCGAAGTGATTCAGGCGTCAGCGATCTTTTCATTGGCGTCCTCAGCTGCCCACAGGATACTCCGGGCCGCGAGTAGAATCACAAGGAAACGTAAAAAAGCGCCGGCCTCTCAATCATTTGCGGGAGGTTCGATTCCATAATCCTCGCGGGCAAGCTCCAGCCGGCCTAGAACTGACGTTCTATTGCTGCCCGCAAGTGCTGCTGTTATGTTGGTGGCTCGTTCCACCAGCCCAAGCTACGATGCCTTCAAAAATACTTCTCGTCGATGATGAAGCAGCTCCGCGCGCGGGACTTGAAATCCTCTTGCGCCGCGAGGGTTATGAAGTGCTCGCCGTTGCCGATGGCGCTGCGGCGCTCGAGCACTGCGCCGAATTTCGCCCCGATCTTGTTCTGCTCGATATCGTGATGCCCGGTCTCGATGGATTTGAAGTTTGCCGGCGAATCAAGGCCGTACCGGAAACGCGGCTGACGCCAGTCGTCCTGATTACGGGTTTGTCCGCCGTCTCCGATCGCATTCAAGGCATCAATTCGGGGGCAGATGATTTTCTGAGCAAGCCGATCGACTTCAGCGAGTTGCTGGCGCGCAGTCGCTCGCTGTTGCGCCTGAAAAACTACACCGACGAATTGGAGAATGCCGAGGCCGTGCTTTTTAGTTTGGCGCGCAGCATCGAAGCCCGTGATCCCACGACGCACGGCCATTGCGAGCGCCTCTCGGAAATTTCCGCGCTGCTCGGCACGCGCCTCGGTCTCGAAGCCGACCAGGTGACTGCGCTACGCCGCGCCGGAGTGGTTCACGATATTGGCAAGATTGCGGTGCCCGACGCGGTGCTGCTGAAAGAGGGGCCGCTCACCACCGAGGAAGAGGAACTTCTCCGCGAGCATCCCGTCGTGGGCGAAAGAATCTGCTCGCCGCTGAAATCTTTCCGTCTGGCTCTGCCGATTATTCGCCATCACCATGAAAAACAGGATGGCACCGGCTATCCCGATGGCCTGAGCGGCGGCCAAATTCCGTTAACGGCGAGAATTTTGCAGATCGTGGACGTTTACGACGCGCTGACTACGGAGCGCCCTTATCGCACGGCGCTCGGTTCTGCGGCCGCGTTGGATGCGATCGAAGAAGAAGCGGGACGCGGCTGGTGGGATCGCGATCTGGTAGTCGAATTCCGGAAAATGCTAGCTGAAGCGGGCCCGCACGTCGATGAAATCCGTAAACGCCACGGCCAGGGCACGAATGGCAACGGCACGGGGCGCACCTAGAACTGCAAGCGTTCTTCCCCGGAATAAATCACGAAACGGCGCCCGCGCAAAAATCCAACCAGCGTTAAATTCAACTCGCGCGCCAGTTGCGCGGCCAGGCTCGACGGCGCCGAAACCGATCCAACCACAGGAATTCCCGCCGCGATTGCTTTTTGCGCAATTTCGAATCCGCAACGACCGCTTACCAGCAGCACGACATCGGCAAGTGGCAGCCGATTTTCTTGCAGCGCCCAGCCGACCACCTTATCGACGGCATTGTGCCGCCCAATATCTTCGCGCGAAATAATCAGCTCGGCGTCGCGCGTAAATAATCCAGCGGCGTGCAGCCCGCCTGTACGGCCAAAAATATCCTGCGACGATCCCAACTTTTCCGGCATCTGGCAAAGCGTCTCTGCAGCAACTCGGAACGCCGCGTTCGGCGGACGCAGCAGCCGCGAGCGGACCGCGTCAATCGAAGCCTTGCCGCAAACGCCGCAACTCGAATTCGCGAAAAAGTTGCGCTGCGTCTGCTCGGGATCGATCGCCACTCCGTCAGCAAGCCGCGCGACCACCACGTTTCCGCGGCTCGCCCGCGAGCCATCCGTGATCGCCTCAAGCGAAGCAAGCTGCTCTCGCGACTGAATCAACCCCTCGGTAAAAAGAAAACCGGCCGCCAATTCCAAATCATGTCCAGGCGTGCGCATCGTCACCGCCAGCGGCGCATCGCCGACACGGATCTCAAGCGGCTCCTCGCCCGCCACGGAATCTTGCACTCGGCGCAACTTTCCGTCGACCCACTCGGTTACCTGCGTCACTTCAATACTGCGCGGTGCCGACAATCTGTTTTCCTCCCCAAGCACAAAACTCAAAAAACTGGCCAACATGCTGTGTCACTCGAACCGTATCCAATCCACACGCCCGAGGCAAGTGAACTCTAGCACGCACGTCAACGTGCGGATTCACCGCCGCGAAAAATAAAAAGGCTCCGGGAGGGAGATACCCAGAGCCTTTCATGCATCTAGTGATGCGCCTTGTTTTCAGAGAGCTAAACCAGCGATTTATTTCGCCGGCTCAATTTCTTTCGTCCGAGTGCCCCTCCACGGTCCCATTGGCGATATTCAAAATCAACCTCGGCGCGCGTTGGTTATCGTCGAAGTCGAACATGCCGTTGAGTCTGCCCGCCTTTACGTCGCTCGAATCGCCGCCGATCCGGCCCAGGCTCCAGTTATCTTCGATGAAGCGAAGAATGGAGGATTGGTCAGTGGCCCGGTGATCAACGTAGTTTTGCTTGGCGTAAGGCGAAATCACGAGCAACGGAAGCCGCGGACCGTAGCCGCACCGGCCTTGCGTCCCAACTGCCGTCGCCGCGCCGCAATTTCCGGGGCCAGCCAGCGCATCATCCGCAACTGCCGACTGATTGACGACCGGTCCGAGCACGTGATCGTACCAGCCATCGGAGTCGTCATACGCGATGATGACCGCCGTATCGTTCCAATATTGGCTCTCGGCAATCGCGTTTACCACACCGACGACAAAATTCTGCTCGTCGATCGGATCGGAATAGCCGGGATGGCCGTCCTGATACCCGGCAGCCTTGAGATACGAAACCGCCGGAAGATTGTTGTGACCAAGCGCCGCCCAAAATGCACTGAGGTCGTACTGGTGGTTTGCACCATCCGAGGATGTCCCGATCAATGAGACATGCGAGGGCTGCACGTGATGCAGATTCTGCGTGCTGGTGTAGTACTGGAAAGGCTCGTGGTGCGGAATGTAGTCGCCCACGGTTTCGACGGCATCATCACCAGCCAAACCCGCATGGTGCGAACCGCAAACCGCACGGCCCATCGAATCAAAGCCGGTCGGACCAAATCCGCCCTGGAACCATCCCCAGGTAACATTTTTAGCGTTCAGCAAATCGCCGACGTTCGTTCCCGCCAGCGAAACCATCGTGGTGCCCTGCAATTGGGGATTTGTCAGCACGCATTCATCGCCTGCGGGACGCGGGTCACCGATGACCGGACCAGTCGTCGATCCGTTGGCGATATTTCCCGATGCGCTCGCGGCAGCGCCGTTCGGCTTGGTTGGGAAAAGTGTCGCCGTCGCGGTCGTTCCGGCAATCAGGTTGAGAGCGCCCACCGAAGATGGGCCAAACATGGTGCCGTAAGAATTGTCGCTCATGGCGAAATGCTGCGCGTAATTCCACATCGCCGTGACTGTGTTCCCGTCGAAATATCCCATCACCACGCCCGGGCCTTTGCCGTAGTCATTACAGGGGGACGACGTAGAGGAGCCCGATCCCGTTGATTCCGGGAACTTGTCCATCAAGCCAAAGTCGAGTGCCTGCTGCTCGGGAGTGTAGCTGTGGTTCTGGTCGCACGTGACCGACGCGAGTCCCGTATCCATGCGGAACGGCTGGGTGGAATTCGGATTCTGATCCAGCAAGCCGCCGCTCAACAAGTTATTCGTCCGCGGCGTGTCGTCCTTGGCTTTGAAGAATGGCTCACCCGATGGATTCGTCGCGTGCGGATAGGTCGCGAAATAATGGTCGAAGGATATGTTCTCACCAAAGATTACGATCACGTGCTTGATGGGTGTGGTCGTTGGTGCGCTTCCGCCATTATTGTGATCGGCAAAAAGATTGCCGGGCACGAAAAAGGCTAGGTTGGATGCCAGCGCGATCGCTGCCATCCGGCGAAGATGCTTATGCATCAGCAGTTCTCCTTATAGGTTGGAAGATTCCGGGTCTGACTCCCTGTAGCCCCGCGGGGTGGCAGCGGCTCACCGCTGCCTGGCAGGCTTTCCGGAATCAAACGCGTGCCGAAGAGAATTACGCGGAGTTTGTTTCTGTTGTGTAACAGGAAGGTTAAAAACTGGCGGGCATTTGGTGCGGACCGGATTGGAGCCGCTTGGATTGCTGTCCTTTTGGCACCACGCGAATCACGCCCATCATTCCGCCGTCCTCATGCTCCAATAGGTGGCAATGATAAACAAACGTTCCCACGGTATTCGGATCGCGGAAATCCATACGAAGCTTCACGCTCGGATACGGTCGCGTTTTTCCGTCCCAATAAGCCACATTGATCGTATCGCGCAAAAACGGCTCATCCAGGGGAACCCCGTTCCAGTCCACGAGCATGAAATGAATCTGGTGAATGTGGAACGCGTGCAGCTCTTGCGTGCGGTTTTCGATGATCCAATCCTCCACGTCTCCCTGCTGCACGACGATGTTTGGCTCCATATCGCCTGGATCGAATAATTTTGGCTCTTGGCCGTCGACGGTAAGATAAAAATCGGTCGGGCTCTTTGGATCATTCGGATCGTGCGGCCGCTCGGTGAAGTAGAGCGTGCGTGTTCGCACTGGCTTCATCGCTCCCAGCCAAGGCGAACTCGGCGGCGGAAGAGGAACAGGATTAGCAGCCAATTGGACGCGTGGTTCGGCCGCATCGGCTTCAGCGACGATCGCGGCCAGCGGCCGAGTCGGATCGTTTTCTCCGGCCGGTCCAGTATCCACCGCGCGCGTAACGAAACTCGCCTGTGCTCCAGCGGCCGGTCCACTCACGATCATCCCGACACGGCCGGCGGGCGGCAACAACACATGGCTCTGCCAGATTATGCGATTGCCCGACGCACCGTCTTCGTTGATGGGAACGCCGTCGAGCGAGATCACGCCCATCATCTGCGGGTTGTTATTCACCAACATCTGCAAATCGAGGTACGTGATTGCCGATGCGTTTAAGACGGACCAGTACTGCTTCTCACGCGGACGCACTTTGACCACTGCGGGCACGTAATTCGGAAAAGCCACCGGCACGAAATTGATCGAGAGATCCTTTGCGGGTTTGCCGCCGCCCGTTCCCGTGTTCAGAATGTCGCCCTCGGCGTCGCGCAGCACCATTGGCGGCGGCATCGAATCGGTTTTCACCGGCTCGGCGTCGGGATTCAGTAAATCCTGATCGCGAATCACGAAGACTCGTTCCGGAAGGCCTGCTACGACAGGATTGGCGCGCTCGATCCCTTCGACGATCAGCGCGCCCGAGGCTCCTCCCAGCACCTGCGCTTTGCTCTGTCCGTGAATGTGCGGGTGATACCAATACAATCCGGGCGGCTCATCTTGCGGAATGCGGAAACGATATTCGAAGGGATGGTCGCCGGGCTGAATCATGGTGTTGAGCACGTCGTCCTGATGGCACACGGGCGGCACCGTGAGACCGTGGAAGTGTACGTTGGTGGAGGCGGGCGACATCGCGCCACTCGTGCATCCGCCGGGCATTGAATGTTGGTGCGATTGCGCCGCTGCCGACGCAGGGGACGGAGTTAGTTCGTTCTTCAAGGTGAGGACTAGCAGATCGCCCGGCTTCAGGCGCAGCGTCGGCGCTTCAATGCGGTTTTCGTATAAGTAGCAGTAGCTCTCCTGCCCGTTCGCATCAACCGAGTTGCGGTATGTGAAATCCACTCGCAGCACGCCGTTCTGACTGCGAAGGTCTTCCGGTTCGCCAACCACGCCGCCTGCGGCAGGACGCCGCGGACATCCTTCAGCCGCTGCGTCTTGCGCCAGCGCGCCACTCGATCCAACGGTCGAACACACCACCACCCAGAGTGCCAGCGCCGCAATGCGATAACTCCAATTGAATGTCCTGGCGATCAGTGATTTCCCCCGGCAGCCGATTGCACGCAACCGGCCGCAATTCGAGACTCGCTTGTGACGAGAAGTCGCCTATTTTCACTGAACAGCCGCCGCCGGATGTGAATCTTCCGTGAATCCTCGTTTACAGAAATGTTGCGCCGGTCCTGCGCTAGGCCCCTGAGCACGGTGTAGAATCTCGCGTCGCGTCTTCCGAGACCGCTCCTGGTCATTAAAGCGTGAGGGGCACACCTGTGAATATTCGCAAAGCTACAGAGAGCTATGAAAATTGGATTGCCGCGCGAATCCGCGTGGTGAAGCAGGATATCGACTACAAGCACGAGCAAATGACCAAGTCGCCCTTCGAGTTTCTACGCGCCACGTTTTATCGCTGGGCGCAACGCTGGCCTGAAGTCTGCCCCGAGGAATCGAGCGCGCCCGAAGTCCTCGCCGTCGGAGATCTCCATGTGGAGAATTTTGGCACCTGGCGCGATGCCGAAGGCCGCCTCATTTGGGGCGTGAACGATTTCGATGAAGCTCATCCGATGGCGTACACAATCGATCTTGTACGTCTGGCCACAAGCGCGCACCTCGCCATCGCCGAAGAACATCTCACGTTGAACACGCGCGAAGTCTGCGACGCCATTCTCGAAGGCTATCGCCGCGGCATCGACGCAAAGGGCAAACCGTTCGTCCTGGCTGAGGAGAGCCGCTGGTTGCGGCTGATCGCCCTGAATCGTCTCCGCGATCCTGTCCGTTTCTGGAAACGCATGTCCAAACTCGGAGAGATGCGCACAGCGATACCGGACCACATCCGCGAAAAACTGGAAGCCTCGCTGCCGACTCCGAATATGCCTTACGAGCGCAAACGCCGCGTCGCCGGCCTCGGCAGCCTCGGCCATCTTCGGGTCCTCGCCCTGGCCCGCTGGTGCGGCGCTTGGGTGGCGCGCGAAGCCAAAGTGCTCACGCCCTCAGCGGTGATCTGGGCCAGCGGCAAATCGCAATCCGAAAAAATCCTATATCCCGAAATTATTTCCCGCGCCGCGCGAGTTCAGGATCCGTTCCTCGGGCTTTTCGATACGTTTATGATTCGCCGCATCGCGCCCGATTGCTCGCGCATTCTTCTGGCGTCGCTGCCCGAAGACCACGACGAGGCGCGGCTGCTCGAGGCCATGGGCTTTGAGACTGCGAATATCCATGTAGGTTCGCGCAACGCCATCTCCGCAATTATCCGCGACTTGAAGGAACGCCCGCGGCGCTGGCTGCATCGCGCCTCAAAAGCCATGATGGAGGCCACGCATCGAGACTGGCTCAAATGGAGAAAAGGCTGACGCGGAATGAATCGCCGTCTCCGCTGAGCATTTAAATTTCAGATGGCTCTGTTGACACCGTGCGCAATTACGAGGGCGGTGGAAAGCGAAGAATGCCGGATCGCGTTACGCCAGGGCAAATAGGCCACATTATTCGCGGTCGTTACTCGGGCGGGCGCAGCAAGCGGCGCCCCTACTTGGAAAAATTCTAATGCCGCGGAGCATATCAACAGAGCGATTTCAGATTTGAAATTTCTTTGCCTGCGCAGGGCACGCGGCCGGGGACACCACCGCTACAAATTCAGATTCGATTCAATTCCAGGAATTACTCCGCGGCTGACTAGGGCTTACCGGGCCGTTGCTTATTGTTCTCTTCCCAGGTTTTTCTCAATTCCGCGCGCTGCTCCAAGACATGCTTCTTCGCCGCCTCAAAGCTATCGTAAACTTTTTTCCCTTTGATGGCATTGCACGTCCGGCAGCAGGCCACCAGGTTGTTAGGATCCTTCTTCCCCTTACGCGCCCGCGGCTTCACGAAATCCACGGACATCGCCAGCGCATTTTCAAAACTCGCGTTGCCATCCAACCCGCAATACCGGCAGCGATGCTGATCCCGCTCCAAAATCTCGAGACCTTCGTTCAGAGTCACAGGCGCGGTCGTCAAAGTAAGCTTGGTGAGATTGAAAAACATGGGCACCTCCAAGAATTTCGGCCGAATAACCGGGGAAGGGATCCGTAATCCGAAAATAGGCCAGTCGAAGGAATGTGTCAAGGCGGCGCCCACCTGAGTTTCCCTGCTCGTGCACTGCAAAGTGGCAAATCACACCCGGCGAAACGAGATCGAGCGTCTATGGCCCGGCATATTTTGCTTCGGACATGGAAAGGTGTATCCTCGCCGCTTCCCTGCTCGTCTTACTTCGTGGAGCAGGCGGATATGGCATCTCGCACTCAAATCGTCTCGACACATAAGCCTCAAACCGCCGGTCTGGCGCACTTTATGGCGCGCGCGCTCAAGGAGCGGGCGCGCGCTGCGAAGAAGCTCGACGCCGGCGCGGTGCACGATCTTCGTGTGGCGCTGCGCCGCTGCCGCACCATGGCCGATGCTCTCGGCACTTTCGATCCCGATAAATCGTTCCCAGCCATGAGAAAAGCTTCCAAGCGCACTTTTCGCAGCCTGGGCAAATTGCGCGACACCCAGGTCATGCGCGAGTGGGTGAAAAAACTCGCGCCTGCCGGCGACCAACTGGCGGCCTGCTTGCTGGAATCGCTGGCGCAGTCCGAAGGCGCCGCGAAAGGGGAAGCCGCAACAGCCCTCGAAGAATTCGACACCCGCAAGTGGCGCCGCTGGTCGCGCGAACTCGCCGAGCGCTCGCGACGCGTGCCGCCTGAAAGTCTCGTCTATCAACATCTCGCGCTTGCCCGCTGCCTCGAAGTCCGCGAAGCCCATCGCTTCACGACGCGTTCCCGAAGCCGCGTCAGTTGGCACCGCCTGCGCATCGCTCTGAAACGCTTTCGCTACACCGTCGAAAATTTCCTGCCGCGCCATCACGAGGAATGGATCGCCGATCTCAAACTGCTCCAGGATCTGCTCGGCGACGTTCACGATCTCGACGTTCTGCGCGCCGAATTTCGCCGAATTTTGCGCCCGGTCGAATCCGGCGCGGATGAATCCTCCGGCGCAGCTCCCAACGAAGCCGAGCAGTGGTACGCGCGAATTGACGCATTGCGCAAGGAGCGTCTCAGCGCCTACCGCGCGAAAATGTCGGGCAGCAATCCAATCTGGAATGTCTGGCTTGCGGGACTGCCCCACGGGCCTCGCCTCGAAGAAGCGGTGCTAGCCACGCTTTCGACGTGGGCGGCCTACCGTGATCCGAATTTCGATCACTCGCGAAAAGTAACGGCTCTCGCTCTGGAACTTTTCGATGGCTTCGGCGCCCACTCGCTGAACCCCATATTCCGCGACGCTGAATCGCGCACGATCCTCCAAGCCGCCGCGTTGCTCCATGACGTCGGTCGTGCCAAAAAAGATGCCGGCCATCACAAGCGCTCGTTCCGAATGATCAGCGAGCTGGCACCGCCGGTGGGCTGGAGTGAGGATGAAATTTTCGCCGCCGCCCTGATCGCACGCTACCACCGCGGCGCCGAGCCGCGCCTCGAGCAAAAAGAGTACGCCGCCCTCGAGCCAGCCGAGCAGGAACGAGTTGCCTGGCTGGCGGCGACGCTGCGTCTGGCCGACGGCCTCGACTCCGATCACCGCGGCCGCATTCAGAACGTGAGCGTGCAGCGCGATCGCACTGCTTTGACCATCCGCGCCGTAGGCTATGTCCACGACGTAGATTCCGCCGCTATGCTGGCCCGCAAAAAACATCTCCTGGAAACTCTCTGCGATTGCCCGGTCGTAATTCAACCGGCCGAGACACGCTTAGCAGCGAGAGTAGCGTCGATGGCGTCGTAAAAACCGCTCTAAGTGTCAGATCACGAATTAAAATCAGGAGAGAAAAAACCGGCGAATCCAGGTTTCGTAGTGGCGGGCTTATGCCCGGCATCTTCAATCCATGCCGAAGCAGTCACTCGATCTGTCGCGCAATCCGAGGCGTAAGAATCCAGAGCAAAGTCGCCTTCCCAGCACCACCCGATTCGAATTCCAACGCAGCAACCCCAGCCTTCTTCATCGCCGTAAAAACCCCGCGCGCTCCCACCGCCGCAACAATCAACTGATCCATATGCGGCGCGTGCCCGAAACACATCACCGCGTCCGCCTTCACGTGCGCAATCTCCTTCATAAATTCCGCGGGATTGCTTCCAGGTCGCAGCGCCGGACTATGGCGGATTTTCTCGCGCGAATATCCAAGCGCCTCGGCGAAAATCTCAGCCGTCTGCGTCGCGCGTACGTAAGGACTGGTGATCATCAGGGAAATTTCTAGTTTCAACTCGCGAATTCCCTTCGCCACCTCGCGCGTTTTTTTGATTCCATCGCGTGTGAGGTAGCGCTCCGTTTCCGGCGGGCAATCCGGATCCTCGCGATCGATGGCGATGCCGTGCCGCACAAGATAAAGGATCATGGTTTAGGCTACTTTCCCTCGGACCTTTGATTTCGTCTGCGCCCGGCGAAATACCGGCCGCAATCCAAACTCACGCTCGAACATGGCCGCCTTGCGCCCCAACCCGCCAACATCGAGCCGCGCTCCGTTCTGCATCTGCACGCGAAAGATGGCCTGGCCGTCTTCCACGTCCACGCAGACGTCGCCCACCATCCGCCGGTGCCCGCTCTCGAGCCGCTCCGCAATTCGCAGCAGAGCCACCAGCATGCGCGCGTCTTCGCGGCGATCTCCGTCAAGAGCCGTGTATGACTTGTGGTCCATCTGCGGCTCGGATTTGCAATTATGATAGCGGACCAGCGCGGCCACCATATTCGCCGTGCCGATGATGCGACTTGCGTCCGATCGTATGGCCCACGTCATGAAGGATTGCGCCCAGTTCCAGCAATAGCCGCTCGTCCGGACCCATTTCATGCAACGGGCGCAACTGATCGAAAAGCGAAACAGCCAGCCTCCGGACTTGCTCGGCATGTCCCGCATCATAATTGAACCGCCGCGCAAACCATTCCGCACCGGCGCGCAATCGGTCCTCCACCCTCTTTTCATCCGCGCTGGGAGATACGCCCGAATATTGCGCGGCGATCAGATCGATCAATATTCCTTCGCGCACTCCGACGCCCGGCACCACCATCGACCGCAGATTCAGATATTGCCCGAGCGTTGCCAGCACGATCGCCGCAATTCCCATCACTTCGGCGCGATCCCGGCGCACGCGAAACGCTTTCATCCGGCGCGCCACGTCCAGTCGCGCAATGTGCCACACCTGATCCCGCAACAGCCGTAAATTTATTGTGGGCAATCCCCGCAACCGCTGGCCGCGGCGACTCCTCCCGCGAGACTCGGCGGCGTGGGCAGCGCGGATCGCAACAGGATCAGCACGTGGTCGCGGATGCGCGTGGCCCTATCTTCGGTGATCACGCCCTCGATCTTATAGGTTTCCATCAGGCGCACGGTGCCAAGCGGAAGCGCCACTCGCCGGGTCACGGCGCCACCCTCGAGAAAATTAATCTCGAGGCTTCCGCCGCCAAGATCGAAGATCACCCGCGGAGTGACGTGGCTCGGCAGCAGCCGCAGCACTCCCGCGCAAGTGAGGCGCGCTTCTTCCTCGCCGCTGATCACTTCGATTTCGATGCCTGACTTTCGACGCACCCGCTCGATCAATATATGACGGTTGCGAGCTTCACGCGCTGCGCTGGTGGCCACCGCGCGATACATCGCCACGTGATGCCGATCCATCATTCGCCGGAAATGGCGGAAGGCGCGCGCGGCTTTGGCAATCGTGTCGTTGCTCACGGCATGGCGGGTGAATGCATTGTGTCCCAGGCGTACGGACGCGCGTTCGCTATCGAGAATTTCGTATCGATCGGGGGAAGTGGCACGTGCAATCAGCAGCCGGATGGCATTCGAGCCGGCGTCAATTGCGGCGATGTTAACAGGGGCGGCCAATTCGTCTATCGCCAGAGGTGCGCGAGCGCGCCCGAGGGCTGATAGTGCGTACCCTTGATGCCGAGATGCGCGCCAATCTGTTTGCGCAACTCGCGGTTGACGTTCGGGACGCTCGTCTCGCCATCCAACTCGATGAACGAATGGCGGCGCGACAAATATTCGAATTCTTTTTTAATCAGCGACTGGTAGCGAATGAACGACTGGAACAAATCGTTGGAGAGCGACATATCGCGGCCCGATTCCCAGTAGCTGATGGTATGCGATTTCTTGAATTCACGATCGAACGCCACTTCAGGGCGCACGTTGAGCCAGAAAGTCAGGTCGGGCCGCAGCGCCATTTCGTAAATCCCGTGCAAATAATCGCGGCCAATTCCGCGCACGGCGCTCCGCGCAATCAGCGTATAAATATAA
>JABDFR010000027.1 GCA_013286465.1 Acidobacteriota bacterium
TTTATTCCGGATTCGCTGAACAGGGATTGGACCTCTTCTTCATTCGCTTGGAAAGGGAGATTCCCCACATACAGTTTCTTCACTTGATTCTCCTTCGCCCGAGGGGCGGTATGCGAGGCTGAAGAGACGGGATCATGACCAAGTGTGGACCGTCGGGGGCTGGACGGACCTGCTGGGTTAGGCGAGCGCTTCAGCGGCTCGCGGGAATCTTGCGCTAACTGAGGGCCGCAGTCAATGGCAGCAGGTCCTCGGAAACGGTTCTGAAAAAAGACACTTAGTGGAAGCGCGAAGCGGGGATCATGGAGGCTTTTTTTGCGAACGATTCGTTGCGTCGAGAGCGCGATGGAAAATAACCCAGGGAAAAAGTGTTGCGACGGGCTAGAATCTCGGCGGCTTGCGGGCGGCTTGACGAAGCAAGGATGACCGAAGGGAGAAGCGATGAAGCGGATTGGGCTTGTGTCGATTTTGATTGTGGCATTGATGGGCGCGCCGGTGGCCATGACTCAGGCTCCTGCGGGTGCTGCGCGCGTGGTTGCGGTGAAGGCGGGGCGCGTGCTCGATGTGCGCACGGGAAAATATGCGGCGAATCAGATCATTTGGATTGAGGGGGAGCGCATCAAAGAGATTGGCGATGCTGCGGCGCTGGAATCGCGATTGCCGAAAGATGCGCGCGCAGTGGATCTTTCGAGTTCGACCGTGCTGCCTGGATTGATTGATTGCCATACGCATTTGACGATGTCGCCGATGTCGATTGGCCCGGCTGGGTTGCGGATGTCGTATCCGCGGCAGGCTTTGATGGGTGCGCGGAACGCGCGAGTGACGCTCGAGGCTGGTTTTACGACAGTACGAAATGTCGGCGGGGCAGGGTATGCGGATATTGCATTGCGCGATGCCATCAATGCCGGTGATGTGCGTGGGCCGCGGATGCAGGCGTCGGGGCCGCCATTGAGCATTACCGGCGGACACGGCGATCAGAATTTTCTGGCGCCGCAGTGGAATGCAATGACTGACGGGGTTGCCGATGGCGTTGCCGGAGTTACGGCGAAAGTGCGCGAGAACATTAAATTTGGCGCGGACGTAATCAAATTTATGGCCACGGGCGGCGTGCTTTCGGAGGGCGACAATCCGGCGCTGGCGCAATATAGCGAAGAGGAAATGAAGGCGATCGTGGATGCGGCGCATGGGTTGGGACGAAAAGTGGCGGCGCACGCGCATGGGGCGCTGGGAATTAAATTTGCCGTGTTGGCGGGCGTGGATTCGATCGAGCATGGCAGCTTTATCAATGATGAAGACATTCGCTTGATGAAGGAGCACGGCACGTATCTGGTGCCCACGCTTTATTTGAGCGATTGGTTTATGGAGAACTACAAGGCGCTGGGATTGAGCGAGGGGATTATTGCCAAGGCGCGCGTGGTGATGCCGGCGGCGCGGGAGAATGTGGGGCATGCGTTTCATGAGGGAGTGAAAGCGGCGTTTGGCACCGACGCGGCGGTTTACCCGCATGGGCTGAACGCACACGAATTCGCGGTGATGGTGAAACTGGGATTGACGCCGCTGCAGGCGATTCAATCGTCGACGGTGAATGCCGCGGATTTGCTGGGCTGGTCGGATCGCGTGGGGACGCTCGAGGCTGGAAAATTTGCGGATCTGGTGGCCGTAGATGGCGATCCTTTGGCGGATGTGAGTTTGCTCGAGAATGTGAAGGTGGTAATTAAGGGTGGCGAGATTGTGAAGCAGTAACGCACGCGCGATGAGATTTGTGTCCGAGTGGAGGGATGGAGCGTCAAAGGAATAGGACGCTCAGGAGACCTTTCTTGGCTGGGAAGATCTTGCGCCGCAGCTTGATTGTGACTGGTGTCGTCGTCGTGCTGTTTTGCTTGGCGGCGATGGTGTTGACGTTCACCGAACGCGGGCGGCTGAAACAATATTTGGTTACGGCGCTCGGCGAGCGATTTCATAGCGACGTCCAGATTCGCGATATCACCGTTTACGTTTATCCCCGGGTTTACCTGGTGGCGCACGGAGTTGCTTTGCGATTGCATGGGCGAACTGACGTGCCGCCGCTCTTCACCATCGAAACTCTGACCGTTTCCGCGGATCTGCCGGCGCTGCTGGCGAAAACGAAGCATGTGGCTCGCGTGCATCTTGCGGGAATGAACATCACCGTGCCGCCGCGCGATTTAAACAAGCCTCAGGAACCGAAGCCCGGCACAGCGAAGGTGACGCTGCCGTTGGTGATTGATGAAATTACCGCGGACGATGCGAAATTGACGACATTGCCGCGAGATCCGAAGAAAATCCCCCATGAGTGGGACATTCATCGTGTAGTGCTGGAGAATTTCTCATTTGAAGAGCCGGCGCATTTCCATTCCACTTTGACGAATCCCAAGCCGATTGGGGAGATCGATTCTTCCGGCCTGTTTGGGCCGTGGGAATCGGATGAGCCGGGTTCTACGCCGATCGATGCGACGTTCGAGTTTTCTCATGCGGATTTGGATTCGCTGAAGGGGTTGGGCGGGATTTTGTCGTCGAAGGGGAAATATGAGGGCGTGCTGGATGATTTGAATGTGGAAGGAGATACGGACACGCCGGATTTTTCTTTGGACGTGAGTGGGAATCCGGTGCACCTGACCACACATTACGTCGCGGTGGTGGACGGGACGAACGGCGACACTACTTTGAAATCGGTGGTGGCGCATTTTCTGCATACGACGGTGGAGGCTAAGGGCGACATCATTGGAATCCGCGGCACGCCAGGGAAAGATATTGAATTGGACTCGATGGTGCGCGACGGGCGCATTGAAGATTTGCTGCAATTGGTGATGAAGGGCGATAAGCCGGTGATGACCGGGCACGTCAGTTTGGCCGCGAAGATTGCCTTGCCGCCGAATCCGGATTTGAAAATTATCGAGCGGCTGGGGCTGGACGGAAAATTTGGCGTGACGGGCGGGCATTTCACCAGCGATATGGTGCAAGACAAGGTGGACTCGCTCAGCCGCAGAGGGCAGGGCCAGCCGAAGAATGAAGAAATCGATAATGTGATTTCGAATTTGCGCGGGCAATTTATTTTGAAGAACCGGCGGGCGACTTTTTCGAATCTGGAATTTGATGTGCAGGGCGCGCGGGTGCAGCTTGCCGGGACTTACGATATGGGGTCCGAGTCGTTGGATTTTCACGGGCATCTGGTGCTGGATGCGAAGCTTTCGCAGATGACGACCGGCGTGAAATCGTTTTTTCTGAAGGCCGTCGATCCTTTCGTTTCAAAGAATGGAAAGACAGACTTGCCGATCAAGATTACCGGGCCGCGCGCGCATCCTGAATTTGGATTGGACCGCGGCGGGCATGGCGATGATTCGAAAAAGGCGAGCGATCCTAAGGCTGACTCCAAGGCTGATCCGAAACCACCGCCAAAAGACAAGAAAGACGGCCAGCGATGAGCGCGGAGACAAATCCGTTTGCGGCGTTCGAGGAGCAGAAATATTTGAGCCTCGAAACGTTTCGCAAGAACGGCGAGGGCGTGCGCACGCCGATTTGGTTTGCTGCGGAGAAAGGCGGAGCGCCGGTTCTTTATATTTATACGATTGCGGATACCGGCAAGGTGAAGCGCATTCGGAATAATCCGCAGGTGCGGATTGCGCCTTGCGATATGCGCGGGGGTGTCACCGGCGAATGGGTTTCGGCGCGGGCGGAGATTTTAGCTGGGGATGCGGCGGCGCATGGGATGCAATCGCTGAACCGCAAATATTTTCCTTTGAAGCAGCTGATGGGATTTTTTGCGAAGTTTAGCCGGCGAGAGCGCTTGGTGATGGCGCTCCGGCCGGCTTTGGGTATGTGACGTTCGAGCGCTGTCGCGCTCTTTTCACAGGCAGGAGTGCCTGTGCTACTGGTTCTGCCGCATTTCGAGGCCGCCGGTGAGTGTCGTTGTTGCGTGCGTTTTTTGATCGTCGGATGTCGGCAGGGACGCCGGCGCTACTTGGCGGCGGCTTTGGCCATGAATTCGGCGGCGCGCCGCTTCATGTCTTCGGGCGCTACATCCTCTACGTGCGTGGCGATTCCCCAATGATGACCGGCTGGATCGACGATTTTTCCGTAGCGATCTCCCCAGAACATGTCCTGCATGGGCATTTCGGATATTGCGCCGGCGTCGATGGCGCGATTGAAAGTGGCGTCGGCGTCGGTGACGTAGAGGAACAGTTCATTGCTGGGCAGCGCCTTGGGATTCGGGGGGACGGCTCTGCCGGGAAATTCGTCGCTGAGCATGAACGCGGAGTCGCCGATTTTTAGTTCGGCGTGGCTGATTTTGCCGTCGGGCGCGGGCATGCGCATGATTTCCTGCGCGCCGAAGGCTTTTTTGTAGAACTCGATTGCGGCGGCGGCATTGCCGCAAATGAGTGACGGAGTGATGGAGTGATAGCCATCGGGAATCGGTTTTACGGGATTTGCCATTGCGGTCTCCTTTGCTGCTGAGGTTGCCGGACGCTCGAACTGGGGTGGAGGAATGGGCGCTCGGGAAAGTGATTTTACTGCCGGTGAGCGGCGAGACGCTAATGAATTGATTGTGAATTCAGCAGCGCCGGCGCTACTTTGGGGTTCCCTTCACCAAGAGCACCACTGCTGTAGAGCCGGCTTTTCTGTCTTTGGCGATTTCTTGATAGGCGTCGGAGTCGGCCCACTCTTGAAAGGCGGCTTCGTCGGGGAATGACAGGAGAACCACCTTCTCGCGATCCCACTGGCCCTCGATGACTTTGGGATTTTCATCGGCGGCCAGCACGCGGCCTTTGTAGTGGTTCATCACTTCCATGAAGCGGGATTGATAGCGATTGTAGACGGCGCGATCGGTGATCGTGAGTTGTGCGATGGCGTAGACAGCCATTTGATTCCTCTCCATCTGTCGGAAATTGTCGCCTGAAAGTCTCGCACGCGTCGCCGATGCGATCGCGCCCGCTCTGCAAGCTTCTTAGAAGCATCCATTCTAATTAAGTTGCTTCTAACGAGAGGGATTCGAGTTTGCCTGCGGAGGTAGCTCGGCCATGACTGCGGATATTCTTCGGAATGAGAGCGAGGCCGCGAATGTTTTTGGGATGCGGCGCGGGCGGCTTTTGGGATTGACGGATGGCGAGCGAGCGGATGGCGTGCAGGGGCGGCGGGTGCAGGCGCTTTCGTTTGCGATGCACATTACGTTGATTACTTTGATCATCGTGCCGGCGCTTTCGAATTTCGTGATGCGCACTTCGGCGAATAAGAACGTGCAGCGATGGGTGCGCTTCAGCGTGCCCGCTGGAATTCGCGAGCTGACCGAGCCGAACCTGCGGCCGGGCCGCACTGGCGACGGAGGGTCAGGCGGCGATCGAGATCCAAGAGACGCGGGCGTCGGGCGGATGCCGCTCTTTCGCCACTTGGTTTTAGCGCCGCCATCTGTAAAGCCGCCATTAGATGCGCGGTTGACGGTGACGCCGAATTTGCTTGGCGCGCCTGAACTTCATCCACCGAGTCCGGAGATGGCGAATTGGGGCAATCCGCTTTCGAAATTATTGAATGATTCCAGCGGGCCGGGACATGGCGGCGGAATCGGCTCGAATTGTTGCGGCGGCATCGGTGACGGAACGGGCGAAGGCTACGGGCCGGGAGACGGCTCGGGCTGGGGCGTCGGTCCTATTGCCGGGAAGGGCGGATATGGGTCGCCGGTTTGCGTCTATTGCCCGCAGCCGAGTTTTTCGCGCGAGGCGGTAGATGCGAAAATTCAGGGGAGCATATTTATTGAGGCGGTGATTTCGCGCGAGGGGCGGCCGCTGCAGATTCGAGTGTTGCATGGGCTTGGATACGGATTGGATGAGAACGCGCGGGAAATTGTGCGAACTTGGAGATTTAAACCTGCGATTGGGCCCGACGGGCGAGCGGCGGATGTGCGCATGGTAATTGAATTGGCGTTTCGGCTTTATTAGTTTGAACGGAAGTCATTGAGCACGCGATCAGGTGCCGGCCTGAAGGCCGCCGCTACGAAACCTTCATTCGATTGGATTATTCGACGCTGGTGGTGTGTTTGTTTTATGCTGACGCGCGGCGTTTTTTGATGGGAGGGCAGTCATTATGTCAGTTCGTCGGGCTCTATTGGCTTCGATGGCTTTCGTATTTGTTGCGTTGGGAGTTGCGCCGCTTGGCGCGCAGCAATTTCCTGCGAACACTTATCAGGAATTGCGATGGCGGTCGATTGGGCCGTTTCGCGGCGGGCGGACTCGGGCTGTGGCGGGCGTTCCCGGGATGCCGAATTTATTTTATATCGGAGCGGTGAATGGCGGCGTTTGGAAATCGGATGATTATGGGCGGACTTGGACGCCGATTTTTGACTCGCAGCCTACGCAGTCGATTGGCGCGATTGCGGTGGCGCCTTCGAATCCGGACATTATTTATGTGGCCAGCGGGGAGGGATTGCAGCGGCCCGATCTTTCGGTGGGAAATGGAATTTATAAATCGACCGATGCGGGAAAAACCTGGACGCATCTTGGCTTGCGCGATGGCGAGCAGATTCCGGCGATAGTGATTGATCCGGCCGATCCGAATCGATTGTTTGCGGCGGTGCTGGGGCATCCGTTTGGCGCGAATGAGCAGCGCGGGATTTTTCGCTCGGTGGATGGAGGGAAGACTTGGGAACGCGTCCTTTATAAGGATGAGAACACCGGCGGATCGGATATCGAGATGGATCCGACAAATTCCGACGTGCTGTATGCGGGAATGTGGGAAGCGCGCGAGGGACCTTGGGAGGATGGGAATTCTTATTCGGGCACGGGCGGCGGACTTTTCAAATCCACCGATGGCGGCGGCACCTGGAAACAATTGACGAATGGGCTGCCGAAAAATTTGGTGCAAATCAACGTGACGGTGTCGGCGAGCGATCCAAAGCGGATTTACGCGACGGTGGCGACAAACGAGCCTGGGGATTACGCATCGGCGAAGGGCTTGGGTTTCTACCGCTCGGATGACGCGGGCGAGAGCTGGGTGAAAATCACCGACGATCCGCGGCCGGCAATGCGCATTGGCGGCGGCGATTTGCCGATTCCCCGGGCAGATCCGAAAAATCCGGATGTGGTGTATAGCGCGAGCATTGTGACGGAGCGCTCGACCGACGGCGGGAAAACCTGGTCGAGCATTCGCGGCGCGCCGGGCGGGGACGACTATCAGAATCTCTGGATCAATCCGAACAATCCGAAAATTATTTTGCTGGTGGCCGACCAGGGCGCGCTGGTGACGGTGAATGGCGGCGAGACTTGGAGCTCCTGGTACAACCAGCCGACTGCGCAGATTTATCACGTGAGCGCGACGGAGGGATTCCCGTATCGCGTATGCGGCGGGCAGCAGGAGAGCGGATCGGTTTGCATTTCCACGCGCGGGAATGACGGCGAGGTTTCTTACCGCGAATGGCATCCGGTGGGAGCGATTGAATATGGGTACGTGGCGACGGATCCGCTTGATCCCGACATTATTTATGGCGCGGGGCGCACGGAAGTTTCGAGATATCACTGGAGCACCGGGCAGGTGCAGAACGTTACGCCGTTCCCGCTGCGCGATGAGAAAATCCGCACGGTGCGCACCCAGCCGCTGATGTTTTCGCCCGTGGACCCGCACATTCTCTACACGACTGCGAATTTTGTTTTCAAGACGACCGACGGCGGTATGAACTGGCAGACCATTAGCCCTGATCTGGGGCGCGCGCATGCAGGCATTCCGGCGAATCTCGGGAAAGCGGCGGAAAAAGATGCTAAGGCGGATCAGCAGCGCGGGGCGGTGTACGCATTGGCGCCGTCTTTCAAAACCATGCAGACGCTTTGGGCGGGCACCGACGACGGATTAATTTGGGTGACGCGCGACGGTGGAAAGAATTGGAAGGATATTACGCCTCCGGAATTGACGCCGTGGAGCAAAGTCACGCAGATCGCTGCCTCGCGATTTGATGAGGAGACCGCGTATGCCTCGGTAAGCCGGCTGCGGATCGATGATCTGCATCCTTATATATACCGCACGCATGATGGCGGGAAGAGTTGGAAATTGATTGCGGGCGGTTTGCCGGAAGACGCGCCGGTGGATACGGTTCGCGAAGATCCATTGCGTAAGGGGATGCTTTTTGCCGGGACTGAAACGAGCGTGTGGGTTTCATTCGATGATGGCGAGCGCTGGGAATCGCTGCAGCAGAATTTGCCGCACACTTCGATGCGCGATCTTTGGATTCACGATAATGATTTGATCGTGGCCACCCACGGTCGCGGATTTTGGATCCTGGATGATATTTCTGCGTTGCGCGAGTTGAGCGACGCGATCGCAGGTGCGGATGAGGCGCATCTTTTCAAGCCCGCGCCCGCGATTCGCGCGCGCCGCAGCACTTATACCGATACTCCGGTGCCGCCGGATGAACCGCTGGGAGAAAATCCACCGGACGGCGCGATTGTGGATTATTTCCTGGCGAAGGCGGCCTCCGGCGCGGTGACGCTGGAAATTCTCGATGGCGCTGGCAAATTGGTCCGGCGTTTTACGAGCGAGGACAAGCCAGAGTTGAGCGAGGAGCAATTACAGAAGCAATTGATTCCGGTTTATTGGGTGCGGCCGTTCAAAAGTCTACCGGCGGACGGCGGAATGCATCGCTGGATTTGGGATCTGCGATACCCCGCGCCGGTTTCGACCGCGCACGATTATCCGATATCGGCTGTGCCCGGAAATACGCCGCGCGGGCCGCTCGGTCCGCTGGCTGCGCCGGGGCAATACACGGTGCGCTTGACCGCGGACGGTGCGAGTTACACGGCGCCGCTTGCCGTGAAGATCGATCCGCGCGTCAAGACGCCGACGGTTGGTCTGGCGCAGATGTTTCAGATGCAGACGCGGTTGGCGGAACTTGTCTCGCGGAGTTCCGTCGCGTTGATGCAAGCGCGATCCGCGCGCGAGCAGGTAGAGAAACTTTCCGGAAAAGCCAGCGATGGGCTGAACGACGCGATCGAAGCGTTGGGAAAGAAAATCGCGATTCTGCTGGATGGGCCAAAAGACGCGGCGGCTGGGAAAAATCCTCCGATCACGCTGACGCGAGTGAATGCGAATAGCGGCGCGCTCTATGCGGAAATAGAGCGCGCGGACGCGGCGCCAACAGCCGCGCAGGCGAAGGCGCGCGGCGATCTCGAGCGCGATTCTTCCGCGATCATCCAGCAGTGGGACGACATCCGAACGAACACCGTTCCGGCACTGAATCAGCGGCTCAAAGACGCCCGGCTGGAGGAAATCGTAATTGAGGCGAATCCGCGCATGGAGGAAGAGCCGCACGGAGACGAGGAATAAAGCTCGCGTTGCGGCGCTGTTGCGGCGGTGTTTTGCGCGGCTGATGCCACCCGAATTTCGTTGCGTGTGTTTGCGCATGAACTTGTTCGTGCACGAGTTCTAATCTCCCGAAAATTTCCGCTTGACCTCCTCAAAGTGTATGGAGTATACATACACAAGACATTGGGATGTTCCTGACCATCGACACAACCGATCCGCGGCCGATCTATCAGCAAGTTGCTGATGGCATCAAGGAATTGATCGCGCAGGGAAAATTGGAGGAAGGCGCGGCGCTGCCTCCGGTGCGGCAGTTGGCGGCCGATCTGGGCGTGAATCTGAACACGATTGCGACGGCCTATCGCGAGCTGCAGAAAGACGGACTGATTGTCGTGAAGCACGGATCGGGATCGGTGGTGGCGGCGCGGGCGAATACAGAACGTACCGCGGATGAATTGGCGCGGCCTCTGCGGACCGCGATCACGGAATTGGTGCTGGCCGGATTGCCGACGAGCAAGATTTTGAGAATGGTGACGCGAGAACTCAGCCTGGTGCAGAAGGAAAGCAAATAGATGCTGACCCACATCGGCCAGTACGCCGTAATCACCTACGTGTTTTTCTGGATCATCCGCATCAATGGCTGCATTCGCCGGGGCCGACAGCCCTTGCTGCGCGGGCCGGAATGGTTTTTCAATGTCCACGTGCAGCCGGATTTTTACACCGGAGCGGGCCGCGACCTTTTGCATCGCTACTGGTTGCGAATGTTGATTCCGTTTGCGGTAGATATTCCGATCGCGGTTGCGATTTTCCGTTCCGGCAACCTGATGCTTTTGAATTTCTTGATGATTGCGTTGTGCGCGATCATCCACATCAATCACTCGTACTCGGTGGATTTGGCGGAGAGGCAGGCGCGGCCCTTCGCGGTGGCGGAGGCAGAGCAACCGGTGGCATCGGTGGTGCTGTCGCTGACGCCGCGGCGCATGCGCGATTACTCGAATCCGGTGGTGGAATGGATTTTGGCTTTGTCCACGGTGGCCTCTGCGGCTTTGCTGTTGCGCTATTTCTTCGCGGTGCCGGAACACCACAACTGGCGGCTCGTCTTCGGGCTGCCGGTTGTTTATTTTTATTTGCAACTCGGGATTGTGTGGGTGAAGCGCGTGGTGGTGGCGTGGCGCACACCGGTTCCGCAGGCGCAGGCGGCCGAGCATTTGGAAGCGCGCGAAGAAACCCGAAAGCATTATTTGCGGATGTGCGACGTGTACCGCCTGAGCGCGGCCGCGGCGATTTTGTTCTGGCCCGCGGAGATCAGCATGTCTCCCGACAACTTCGACCGCGTGTTCCAAATTTGGTTCTACGGTTGGATGGTCGTCAGCATCGTGGGCACAGTCTGGGTGGAAATTCGGCGAAAGCAGTTGGTGAAGATGGCGTTGCGTGCGCGCCCGGTGAATTTGCCGGACTTTTTGCACGAATCGAAAATCGCGAGATGGCCGGTGTGCTACCAGCCGTCGGCGCCGATGCTGATGGTGCGGGGCGCGCGCGGGTATTCGTTGAACTTGGCAAATACGCTGGGTTATCTCGGGGCCGCTTACATGGTTGGGTTTGTCGCGTTGATTGCTTTGCTGCGGTTGAGTCGCTGACGGAAAAAATCTAAGGATAGATCGACGAGGAGAGGCGCGATGAATACGCGATGCTGGACGTGTGTCTGGATGCTCGCCGGATTGTTGGTGGGGATTGGTCTGTGGGCAGCCCGGCCGGTCGGCGCTGCTAGCTATGGGATTTTTATTCAGGCTCCCGCTGGCGCCAGTTCTTCGCCGCAAGCTCCGAACAACGCTGCCGCTTCTGCTGCGCCAGCGCAGGCTGCCGATGCGAAAAAAATCACCGGCGAGTGGCAAGGAATTATTTCGCGCTTGCATCTGGTGGTGAAGATCGATCAGGACGCGAGCGGCGCTTTGACAGGAAAACTTACCAGCGTGGATCAGGGGAACGTGACCATTCCGATCGAGACGGTTTCTTTCGCCGCCGGTGGTGCGTTGCGGCTGGAGTTGAAAAGCATCGGCGCGGATTACGAGGGAAAGTTGAGCGATGAGGGGAGCGAGATTGTTGGGACGTGGCAGCAGGGCGGCGCGACCATTCCGCTGACGTTGCGGCGGCCTGGAGCGGGCGCTGCGAAGTCGACGCTTCAACCGAAAACTATTGGCAACATTGCGTTCGAGCCTTGCCGCACTAGCGACGGAAACACGGAAGGCCTGTGCGGAAAATATGAGGTGTATGAAAACCGGACCGCGAAGAGCGGGCGCAAGATTGCGCTGAACATTATGGTTTTGCCGGCATTGAGCGACAAACCGGCGGCGGATCCGTGGTTTGCGATTGCCGGCGGTCCGGGGCAGAGCGCTGTGGAGGCTTTTCCGCAGGCCGGTTTTACGGCGAAGGTGCAGCAGCAGCGCGATGTAGTGTTGGTCGATCAACGCGGCACGGGTGGATCGAATCCGTTGCCGTGTGTGTTGCGCGATTTCAAGAACGCTCAGGAAGTTATCGGCGAAGTGATGCCAGTGGAAAAAGTGAAGTCCTGTCGCGTGGAGCTCGAGAAAAAAGCGGACCTCACGCAGTACACCACCTCGATTGCTATGGACGATCTCGATGAAGTGCGGCAAGCCATGGGCTACGACAAAATTAATGTCTACGGCGGTTCTTACGGAACACTCGCCGGATTGGTTTATTTGCGGCGGCATGGCGATCACGTTCGCACTTTGACTCTCGAGGGGGTCGCGCCGCCGCAATACCGGATTCCGCTGGCATTCTCGAAGACGACGCAAAATTCCGTGGATCAATTGATCGAGCGATGCGCGGCGAATGAGGCTTGCCACAAGGATTTTCCCGATTTGAAAAAAGAGTTCGTGGCGCTGGTGGACCAACTGGACAAAACTCCCGCGCACTTCGAAATGAAAAATTCGGCGGGAGAAACACAGCAGGTCACGCTTTCGCGCGGCGCGTTTGTCGGCGGCCTGCGCCCGTTGCTTTATATTCCGGACTTGGTCAGCGACTTTCCCTACATGATCCACCGGGCATCGCAGGGGGATTGGAGCACTTATGCGGCCGCGGTGAGTATGGTGAGAAATGCGATTGATAAGCAGGTGCTTCGCGGCATGAGTCTTTCGGTGATTTGCGCGGAAGGTATTCCCGGCATGACCGAGGAAATGATCCGGCGCGACACGGACGGGACTTATCTCGGCGATTTCCAGGTGCGTTTGTATCAGCAGGCCTGCAAGGAATGGGCTCGCGGCGACATTCCCAAGGATTTCTACGCGCCGATCCATTCTGCGGTGCCCACGCTTTTGATTTCGGGTGCTCTCGATCCGGCTACTCCACCGGCGGCGTCGGCGGAGGCGGCGCGCAATTTGAGCAGCAGCCGGGTGATCGTCGTGAAAGATGGGACGCATGGGACTGGATCGCCATGCATCGACGGGCTGATCGCCGAGTTTGTGGCAGAGGGATCGGCGACGAAGCTCGACGCGACGTGCGTGGATCAGATTCACTTTGCTCCGTTCATCACGCAGTCGCAAATCGATCAGCTCCGGCAGAAAGCGAAGCCATAAATGACCAGCACCGCGAAAACACTGGTGAGAATTTTAACGGCCGCCGTGGTGGGCGGCGCGGTCGGCGCGCTGCTGACGCGCTGGAAGGGCATGGCGCAATTCCGCGCGCACAACGAGTTGGGCGCCAACATGTGGATCTCTGTGGCGCTGTGGTGTGTGTTTTCGATTTACTGGAGCATTGCGGCGAAGGACAGTGCACCGACGAAAAGTGCGGAATCGGTCTGGTCGCGCCAATGGCATTTGATCCTGGTGAACGGAGCGTTGTTGTTGCTCGTGTTTCCCGTTCCCGGTTTGACGCGGCGATTTCTTCCCGCGAGTCAGTGGATCGTCGTCGTTGGGCTGGTGATTCAGGCCGCGTTTGTTTTGTTCGCCGTGTGGGCGCGCCGCCACTTGGGAAGCAATTGGAGTGGCGAGGTGCGCATCGCCGCGGGGCATCAACTGGTGCGCTCGGGCCCTTATGGTTTTGTCCGCCATCCGATTTACACCGCGGTGCTGGGGATGTATTGCGGAACGGCGCTCGTCTCCGGCGAGATTCACGCGCCGATTGCGCTGGTGATCGTGACGCTGGCGTACTGGCGCAAGATCCGGCTCGAAGAGCAAGCCTTGGAGAAGACATTTGGGGCTGATTTCGACGAGTACCGGCGCGATACGTGGGCGCTAGTCCCGCCGCTGTACTGATGAGCGTTGTGCGTGACGGCATTTGGGCCGGGTCGACGGGGTGAAAAACCGCTTCTTTTTCCCGATTAGAAATGAGGTCGGGCTTTTGTTTTGTGTGAGTTACGTTGATTTCTAATCGTAGTGATTCCCGATTAGCTTTTTGTTCGCCTTTTTGGTTGCGCCCGGCGGTTTCAGGGGCCGGATTTGCAGGGTGAAAAACCGCTACTTTTCCCCGATTAGAAATGGACTCGGGCTTTTGTTTTCTGTGAGTTACGATGAATTCTAATCGTATCCATTCCCGATTAGCTTTTTGTTCGCCTTTTTGGTTGCGCGGAGGGGCGTTTGGGGCCGGAGCGGCGGGGTGAAAAACCGCTACTTTTTCCCGATTAGAACTGAGCTCGTGTGTTTGTTTTGTGTGAGTTACGTTGGTTTCTAATCGTAATGGTTCCCGATTAGCTTTTTGTTCGCCTTTTTCGATTAGCGGAGAGAGGTTGGAAGCGGGATCTTCAGCGATGCGATTGGAGGCTTTTTCACTTCGTCGCTCGTGATTTAATCGAAACATGGTGCGATTAAAAACCCCTTGTAAGCTATTGAAACTAAACGATCGAGGTGCGTTTTAATCGAAACAAAAATGGGGGGTCGCGATTCGCTGTATTTTCGCCCTCGAAGTTCGCCGTTTGATGCCAACGGTGTGGGGGTTAGGCGGTGCGCAGGCTTCCGGGGTGCGCCGAAAAGCGGGGCTGATCCGTGGCCGGGATGTTTGACCTTGCTCATATTGGTTATATGGCGCGGACCGCCGGTTGGCTCAGACGCGTCGTCCCCGCGCTGTTTGGCGCTAAAAAACCAGGATCGACTGTATTCGGATGTTAAGCAAATTCCCAGAGTACCTTCTGCGAAACTACGTAGAGTCCGGGTACGGTCTCGGGTGCATCACTCCCGACGGAAAGAGCTGGTGTCCAGATGACGGAAGGACAGGTATGAGTGAATGGTTACGTTAGCGAGTTCGAGACCTGTTTGGGGCGACAGTTGCGTGACGAGAGGGGCTTACGGAGAAGCGTGGGCCGGACACGTCCGTGCTGTGGTGAAAATACGGGGCGGAAACACCCACGGCCACACCGGGAGGGTGGTGAACCCCCTCCCCTACATTGGGCGGGGGCGCTTGTCGAGTTTTGAGAAATCGCTTTTGGTGGGGGCTTGCGCTTCTTTTGGTGGGGCTAAGCGCTGGCGTGCGTCTTTCACGAAGCCGAGGAAACGGTGGGCTAGCTCTTTGATGCGGTCGGTCTCGCGGCGCTCGATGGCGTCGGCGGGGATTAAGTCGGTGCCGATGCCGAGGGCGCAGGCTCCGGCTACTATGAAATTTGCGGCGGTTTGCTGGGTTACGCCGCCCGCGGCGATTAGGGGAATCTGCGGCAGGGCGAGCTTCAAAAACTTGATGTATTTGTCGCCGCCTACGGCTGCGCAGGGGAATACTTTGACCAGATCGGCGCCGGCCTGCCAGGCGTCGACGACTTCGGTTGGCGTCAAGGCACCGGGTAGAATCGCAACTTCTGCTTTGGCGGCGAATTCTAGAACTTCCAGGTTGTGGCCGGGGGCAGTCAAAAAACTGGCGCCGGCATCGACGCAGCGGCGGGCGGTTTCTGTATCGAGCACTGTGCCCGCGCCGACGACCATCTTTTGATGATGTTTGACTAGATGGGAGATCAGCTCCACGGCTTCGGGGACGGTCATGGTGATTTCGACGATTGGGATGCCGCCTTTGGTGACCGTGTCGGCAGCGAAATGGGCATCCTCGGCGGAAGAAACGCGTATCGCGGGGATGATACCGATCTGCTTGATGAGCTCGCAGACCTCAGCTTTTTTCATTGTGAGGGTCCCGTCCATTCCGAAGCGGGCGATTTTGCCAGCGGCTGGTGGTGCGGTGGAATGCTACACCGCCGCCTCGGTGTCCGCAGCAGGAAGTTCGTCGCGCTCGCGGGCGAACCAAGTGTAGAGGGTAGGCAAAAGGAAAATGCCGATCAAAAGATTGGACATTAATCCTCCGACAATCACGATCGCGAACGGGCGCTGGGAATCGGAGCCAATTCCGTGTGAGAGCGCGGCGGGAAGCAGGCCGAGAGTCGCAACTAGCATGGTCATCATGATGGGCCGGAGACGGAGAACCGCTCCTTCTACGGCGGATTGCTCGATGGTGTAGCCGCGGGCGCGCAGTTGATTGATGTATTCGACCATGATCACGCCGGTTTGCACCGAGACGCCGAAGAGCGCGAGAAAGCCGACGCCGGAGGAGACGCTCAGGTTGGTGTGGGTGAGCAGCAGCGCGAGCAGGCCGCCGAGCGGGGCCATCATTACGTTGGTCAGAACGAGGAGCGCCCATTTAACGGAGGTGAACATAGCGTAGAGGATTACGAAAATGGCGACGAGGGTGACGGGGAGGACAATCATGAGCCGGCGCTGCGAGCGCTTTTGGCTTTCATATTCGCCGGCCCAGTCGATGGTGTAGCCCACCGGAAGCTTCACCTGAGCATTTACCTTTTTGATGGCTTCTTCGACGGTGCTGCCCAGGTCTCTGCCGCGCACGCTGAATTTTATGGCTACGTAACGCGAATTGGCCTCGCGGTAAATTTCCGAGCCGCCGTCGGTGACGCTGCTGTTCGTGAGTTGCGCGAGCGAAACGCGTTCGCCGGTGGCGGACAACAAGCGAATGCGCTCAATCGCTTCACGCGTGTCGCGATATTTCGGCAAGTAGCGCAACGTGAGATCGTAGCGCTGCTCGCCGATCAGCACTTGCGTGAGCGCGTTGCCGCCGACGGCCGTTTGGATGGCGTCTTGCACGTCGGAGACATTGATGCCGAAGCGCGCGGCTTGGTCGCGATCCACTTCGAAATTCAGATTGGGCTGGCCGAGCACGCGGAAAAGGCCGAGATCCTCGACGCCGGGCACGTTGCGCATCACGCCGACAATTTCATCGCCTTTGGCTTCGAGAGTGCGGAGATCGTCGCCGAAAATTTTCACGGCGAGCGCGCCTTTCACGCCGCTGACGGCTTCTTCCAGATTGTCTGAGATCGGCTGCGAGAATCCCCAGAATACTCCCGGCATTTTTTCGAGTTCGCGGTCCATCGCGGCGATCAGCACGTCCTTATCCTCATGAAAAACGGGGCGCCACTGCTCCTTGGGCAGAAGATCGACGAAAAATTCCATGTCGAAGAAGCCCGTGGTGTCCGTGCCGTCGTCGGGGCGGCCGATTTGATTGACGACTCGAGGAACTTCTGGGAACGAGCAGAGAATTTGGCGCGCACGGTCGGCAAGGCGAGCGCTTTCCGTGGGCCCGGCGCTGGGCGCAAGCGTCCCGCGAACCCAAATCGCACCTTCATCCAAATGCGGCAGAAATTCGGAACCGATCGGGCCTCCGAAGCCCAAGAACATTGCGAGCGCGAACAATACTGCAGCAACTGCGACAGTCACAGGACGGTGCCGGACGCTCCAGGTGACCGCGCTGCGGTATCGAGCCGTCAGAAAAGTCATTAGCGGGTTTTTCCATTCCTTGACGCCGGATTGGAAAAGAAGGCTGGCCAGCGCGGGAGCGATGAGCATGGAGAAGATCAGCGCGCCGAGCAGGGCGAAGGCCACGGTCCAGGCCATGGGCTTGAATAATTTTCCTTCGACGCGCTGCAACGTGAAAATTGGGAGATAGGCGGTGATGATAATCGCGATGGCGAAGAAGACCGGGCGCTGGACTTCGTGGGCGGCTTCGCGGATGCGTTCCGTCGGCGTGTGGAATTCTCTTTCCGGGCGATTCAGGTGGCGGACGATGTTTTCAATCATCACTACGGCGCCATCCACGACCATGCCGAAATCGAGCGCGCCGAGAGAAAGCAAATTCGCGGAGATATGCCGCAAGTCGAGACAAATGGACGCGAAGAGCAAGGCGAACGGAATCGTGAAGGAGACGATTAGAGCGCCGCGGACATTTCCGAGGAAGATGAAGAGAACGATGACGACGAGGATCATGCCTTCGCCGAGATTGTGCAGAACGGTGTGAGTGGTGTAGTGGACGAGATCGTCGCGGTCGAGATACGGGACGATCTTCACGCCCGGAGGCAAAATGTGATCGTTGAGTTTCTGCACGGCTATGTGAATTCCGTCCATGGTGGCCGCGGTGTCCGCGCCTTTGCGCATGAACACAATGCCTTCTACTACGTCGTTCTCATCGACTACCACGCCGTCGGAGCGGTGAATGGCTCTACCGATTTGGCCGAGGCGAATTTTTGATCCTTGGGTCACAACGGCGATGTCTTTGACGCGGATGGCCGTGCCTTTCTGCGTCTTCAGCACGATTTTTTCGATGTCCTGCACATTGCGTATAAGCCCGACAGCGCGAACATTGACCTGCTGCGCGCCTTGCTCGATGAAGCTGCCGCCGGCATTGGCGTTGGCATTCGTTAATTGCTGCTCGATCTGCGCGAGACTCAGGCCGTAGGAAACCAGTTTGTCCGGATCGACACGGACCTGATATTCGCGAGTCAGGCCGCCGAAGGAGGAATCATCGACCACGTCGGGCGCGGCCTTGATGTATTTGTTGATGGTCCAATCCTGGATGGATTTGAGCTCCATCAAATCGTAATTCGGATTCGTGTTCGTCAGCGTGTACCAATAGACGGAGCCGATGGGACTAAAATCCGGACCGATTTGCGCAGAAAGACCGGGAGGCAATGTTACTTGCGCCAGGCGCTCGACAACTTTTTGCCGGTCCCAATCATTGTCGGAATCATCGTCGAAAATGAGATTGACCACCGAAAGCCCCGCCAGCGATGCGGATCGAACATGCTCGAGGTGCGGAATTCCGTTCATCTGAATTTCGATAGGGATGGTGATTTGCTGCTCGACTTCTTCGGCGGCGCGGCCCGGCCACTGGGTGATCAACTGCACCCAGGTATTGGCGACATCCGGATAGGCTTCGACGGGCAAGCGCTTGAACGCCACCAGGCCCCACACGAATAACACCACGGCCACACTGAGAACGATGAAGCGATTGTTCAGTGCGAAGTCGACGATCGAGCGGATCATTACTGCTCCACCGTGTTTTGAAATTCGAGCGCATTGCTTACCACTTGCTGACCCGGCGTGACGCCCGCCATGATTTCCTGCATGTCGCCGGGAAGCATATCTCCAGCTGTAATTTGCAGGCGCCGGAATTTCTTGTTCTTCTCAGGAATGTAGACCCAATCGCGATCGTGCAGATGCAGGATCGCCGTGGCCGGCACCGCGGCGTGCGTCTCTTTTTTCTGACCGTGGAAAGTGACAGCGGCGAACATGCCCGGACGCATCACGCCCGGATTGCGCACTTCCAGGCGTACTTTCGCAGTGCGGATATTCGGATCAAGGATAGGGCCGATATTATTGATCGTTCCGGAAAAGCTTTTATCGGGATAGGCGCTCAGCCGGATGTCGGCCTTGTCGCCCAGGCGCACGGAGGCGAGATCGTTCTCGTACACGTCGCATAAAATCCAGACATAGCTCAGATCGGAGATGGTGAACGGATTCGGCGAACTCAATCCTGGAACGCCCGCGGCCAGGGTGACTTGCTGGTCGGTAATCACTCCGGAGATCGGCGCGCGGATATCGACGATCGCCGACGGCTGATCGAGATTGTTGTTTCCCAGCACACGGAGTTTGTCAGCGCTGGTTTTCATGTCCACCTGAGCTTTGGATTCCGCGTCTTGCGCCACTTGAAAATCGTTCTGGGAAATCGCGCCCTTGTCATAGAGATCCTTTGCTCGTTCGAGTTGCGTGCGGGCGAGTTGTTCATCGGCTACGAATTTCTGGTAGTCGGAAAAGGCGCCGGAAATGTCGGCGCTTTGCACTCGCAGCAGCACCTGGCCTTTTTCTACCGTGTCGCCCAGGCGCGCCTTAATTTCCACCACGCGGCCCGTGGCCAGCGAGATCACCGGCACATTTCTGGAAATATCCGGATTTACCGTAGCGGTGGCGGTGAGCTCCGAGGCCGCGACGTGCTCGGCCGCGGCGATGAGCGGGAACTTCTCCGGGTGCTCGACTTGAAACACATTGGCGTCCTCGGCGCTCTCGACTTTCAGCGGCGGCGGCGCTCCGGCATTCGGATCGCTGGCACCGCCGCAACCGGCGAGGCAGAGGCTGGCGATCAGGCAAAAGGCCAGCGGCTCGAGCTTCAGGCGTTTCATGGAATGACCTCTCGTCCCAATACAAGAATTGGCTGGCTGGCCGCGCCCAAGTGCGCAGCCCCCAGAATTAAAATCATTGGCCGGCACGCTCCAGCGGGCAGCTTGCGCAGCGAAAACGGTACGAAAAAGCGGCCATTATTCGGCGGGTAGATTACAGAGAGGTTACAAGTCTCTGGTGCGCGCTTGGGCGGCGTCGCGAGAGGCCGCCCGTCCCCGCAGAGATTGGCACTTGAATGTTGCACAGCGTTTCGATTACTTTCGCAAGCCATTGCAGGCGCACAGGAGATTTGATACTATACCCCCCTAGGGTAGTCAAGCCCAATGTCACATCTATCGCGCGAAAAACTGGATTTGGTGAACCGCACCAAGAAGGTCATCGGGCAGCTCGAAAGCGTGCTGCGCGGGCTCAATGAAGATGATCAATGCGCGGACGTGTTGCAGCGCCTGGCGGCGGCGCGGGGATCGATCAATAGTCTGATGGGCGAGCTGCTGGAGGATCACATCCGGAATCACATGCCCAAGAATTCTAAATCCGCCGAGGAAGCCGCCGCGGACGTGATCGAAATCGTTCGAACCTACCTTAAATGATTGCGCGAATGCGCTCGGCCGCAACGCCTCGTCGAATACGCTGGTCTCCCCTGATAACCAATTGATTCTTCACGCGACGGCGGAATTCGTCGGGTTCCAGGCGAGCGGTCATGGCGATGGCGAGTCGCGTCTCGCTTAAGATGCCGTGGGCGCTAGTCCCGCCGCTGTATTGATGAGTGAAAAGAGATCGCAAGCTCGCCGCCGCTTGGCACAATTTCGTAGGCTCCCTATCGTGCTCCGACGGAGCACCCATGAAAAAATGCGGCAAGCTCTTTGCCCTCGCGGGATCCATCGTTCTGGCATCTGCGGCACTGGTCTTTGGCGGAAAATCAGCGCCAGCGCCGGCGGATGAAACTCTCTGGCCCACCAAAGGCTGGGCAACCGCCTCCCCGGACAGTGTCGGGTTGGACGAGCAAGTTCTGCTCAAGCTGGACAAGGATATGGCCTCGGGAAAATATTCGCAGATGATGGACAGCTTTGCGGTCTTCCGCTGCGGCAAAAAAGTTTTTGAACGTAGCTACGCGCACGACTACTCGAAGATTTACGGCAAGGATGCCGGCGAACGAGGCCCGTACAACGAGCGCCTCACGGGCCGCTACAACTATTTCGATCCATACTGGCACCCGTATTATCACGGCACGGATTTGCACACCATGCAATCCGTCAGCAAGACCGTCACTTCAGTAATTCTCGGCGCGGCCATGGAACGCGGCGATTTCAAGGCCGGCCTCGACACTCCAGTACTGAAATATTTCGATGTAGCCAAAGTGAAAAACGTGGACGACCGCAAGCGCCGCATGACGCTGCGCGACTTGCTCACCATGACGGCGGGCCTCGCTTGGAATGACGAGGGTTTTGTCACCGGCGATCCACAAAACGACACAAGCCTGATGGAGGGCGCCGACGACTGGGTGCAGTATGCCATCGACAAGCCGATGGCCGCCGAACCCGGCAAGGTCTGGAACTACAACAGCGGCGCCACGGAACTCCTCGCCTATATTTTTCAAAAAGAAACCGGTCAGGACATCGACGACTACGGCCAGAAATATCTCTTCGCGCCGCTGGGCATGAAACATGAATGGAAGCGCACGTATCTGGGAGTGGTGGACACCGAAGGCGGCTTGTATCTGAGCGGCAGCGACCTGGCGAAGATCGGATACTTGTATCTGCACGATGGAATGTGGGACGGCAAGCGGATCGTCTCCAGCGAGTGGGTGAAAGAGTCCGTCACGCCGTACTTCCTAACCGAAGCCGAGTCGCAGTTCAAGGATGGATTCAAGTACGGCTTCATGTGGTGGTTGTTCAAACTCCCGGGTTCCGCAGAAAACGTCTGGATGGCGCGCGGATTCGGCGGGCAGGGCCTACACGTGTTTCCGAAGGAGGGTCTGATTGTGACCATTGCGATGTGGGACATCCTCCCGACCTCGACTGGCATGGAGCTGGCTCCGTCCGACTTTCTACCTGCGGTGAAAAGCGAAACTTGTGAAGTCGGTGCCCACTGATGTGGAGAATTGGCCGGCGAAAAATTGAAATGGAAATCTAAGTTGTTGAGGATGGTCGGCCGGTGCGGACTTGAACCGCAGACCTGGCCGATGCTGCATCGGCCCGCACAAGCCAGCGAACGTTAAGAGAAATGGTAGGCCCGTGCGGACTTGAACCGCAGACCTCTTCCGTGTCAAGGAAGCGCTCTAGCCAGCTGAGCTACGGGCCTGATGACAAAAACATTTTAGCACAGCGTATGGTGTCTAAGTGTTGAGGGGTCCGGCTTTCGATGTGTGTTCCTCGCTGCGACTGGCGATCGGGTCGCTGCTCTTTTTTTCGACCGGGGAGTTGGGCGTCGCGGTGGAGCTTCGGAGGCAGGCGGGGCAGAGACAGCTTGTTGCGCCCGTAGGCATGGGGACAAAAGGCAGTTCCATGCACCAGCAGTGTCCTTCTGGATTGCAGGTCATCGGAGCATGGCAATTCTGACAGCGCGTGTCCATCAGCTACATTATCGCTCAGGGTGCCGGTTGCGACGGCGTCATTTTCTCTCACCCGGCCTGGGTAGCGCCGCGCCGATTTTTTCGGATTAGCCGCCGCAATCCGGGTGTCTTAGGCGTTGCGTTCGACTACGACCGCCGAGCCATAGGCCAGGACTTCGGTTACGCCTTGCATCACTTCGTTGGCGTCGTAGCGCACGCCCACTACCGCATTCGCCCCGTGCTCGGCGGCATGCTGCATCATCAATTCCAAGGCTTCCTCGCGCGTCTGCTCGCACATGTCGGTGAACAGGGAAATATTTCCGCCCACGATCGTTTGCAGTGACGCGCCGAGCGTGCCGATGATGCTGCGCGAGCGCACCACGATGCCACGCACCATCCCCAAATTGCGGACGATGCGATAGCCGGGCATATCGAAGAGTGTTGTTACCATGCTGGGTTCCACGCGTACGTTCATTGTTCCTCGCTTTCGCCGCGCACGACGCCGATTATTGCGCCGCCACGGGTATCTCTACATGCGACGGATAGCGGCTCGAGCGATAAATCCGCTGCGTCGCCACTTGATAGTCCGCCGCTGTCGCTTTGAAAATATTCGGCACATATTTTTGAGGATTGCGATCGATGATCGGAAACCAGGTGCTTTGGACTTGCACCATGATGCGATGGCCCTTCAGGAAAGCGTGATTGTTGGTGTGCAGGTCGATGCGGAACGGCGTGACTTCATTGGGAACCATCGGCTCGGGCTTTTCGAAGTTGTTGCGGAAGCGGCCGCGGAAAACTTCGTCGGCGATCATTAATTCATAGCCGCCCATTGCGGGCTTGGCGTCGTATTTCTCCGGGTAGACATCGATGAGCTTCACGATCCAGTCGCTATCGCTGCCGGTGGTGGAGGCGTAGAGATGCGCGACGATATCGCCTGAAACTTTTACGTCTTCCGTGAGTGGCTCCGTTTCCCAGGTCAAAGTGTCCGGCCGGTTCTCTACGAATCGCTGATCTTCGAGCAGCCAGGTGTACCAGCGGCTGCCGGGGCTGTACGTTTCTTCCACCGGGCGATGGCGATACGGGACCGGATTTGCGGGATCGGAGAGGTAGGAATCGAATTCATCTTTGGCGGAGGTTGGCGGATCGAAAGTGATTTTTCCCGATTCGCGGAAATAGAGTTTGCGCGATTCGACGCCGGTTTTCGGCGGCCACGCACTGTAGGATTTCCATTCGTCCGTGCCGGTCTGATAAGTCAACGCTTCTTCCACCGGCAATTTTCCTTTGTCCTTCAGCCAGTAGGCGAACCATGGCGCCTGAATATTTTCGCGGAAGTAGCGCGAGGTGGAATTCGCGAAATCCACATTTCCCAGCTTGTTTCCTTCGCCTTGCGCCCAGCCGCCGTGATTCCACGGCCCTACTACCAGATAATTTTTGTGATCTGCGTCGTTCTTTTCCATCATCTCGTAAATTTTCATCGGGCCGTCGAAATCTTCCTGATCCCACCATCCCGCCACGTTCAAATTCGGCACTGGCGGCTTCAGTTTCTCGAAATAACGCCGGAACGCCTCCTTCTGCCAGAATTCGTCATAATTTGGATGTTCGACGAAATCGTTCCAGGTGGGCAGCGTGCCGTGAAAATATTTTTCATTGGCGTTTGAGAGCGGGCCGAGTTGCAGATACCAGGCAAAAGTATCGTAGCGGTCGAATTGAAACGTGAAGTTGGTTTTGGCGGATTCCAGCAGAGCGGCATATTCGAAGCCGTAGCTGAGCCGGAACGCGCCATTGTGATGAAAATCATCGCCGAGAAACATATCCGCGGGCGAGGCCTGCTCGGAAACGGCTTTCATTGCGGGATGCGGCTCGAGGAGCGTCATCGCGGTGAGCCAGCCACCGTAGGAAATTCCGACCACGCCGGCGCGGGCATTATTATTCGGGACATTTTTGACGAGCCAGTCGATGGTGTCGTAGGTATCGCTGGCTTCGTCGATGGAGTGAGGATCGGATTTGTCGCGCGGATCGCGCTGCATCACGAACTGGCCCTCGGAGCCGAAGCGGCCGCGAATATCCTGAAAGACGAAAATGTATCCGTCGGGAATCATCTCGCGGTAGGTGAAGAGCATTTGCGAGAAGCCTTTTTTATTGTCCTCCAGGCCGTAGGGCGTGCGCTCGAGCAGCAGCGGCAATTTTTCCGTGGCATTCTTCGGCGCGTAAATCTCAGTATGCAAGCGCACGCCGTCGCGCATGGGAATCATCACGTCCGTCTTGTTGAAGGATTGCGAGAAATCGGGTGCAGGTGTCTGCGTCGCGCTGCCGCGCGAACCTGCAAGAACAAATATTAGAGCGCACGAAAAGATGGTTGCGGCAAGGCGCAGCAAGGAACTCGAGCGAACGGACATTGAGACTCCCCCTGGGGGAGGGAGAATAGCACGCTACGCACATTAGCAGCAGACCGCCGAAACTCTTAGCACACCGCCGAGCGCGCTCGCCGCGCCTGTGGTAGAATGGTATGAGTTCGTTGCGCTTGTCATTCTCGGAATGGGATGAAGCAGGGCTGCGAAACACTGGCAGCCCTTTTTGTTTGCCCGCCAGCCGACGCACGGAACCGGACCCTTATGCAATCCATACGAAACATCGCCATTATTGCGCACGTAGACCACGGCAAGACCACCCTCGTCGACGCCATGCTGCGGCAGAGCGGAATTTTCCGGGCGAATCAGGCGGTTGTTGACCGCGTGATGGACTCGAACGATCTTGAAAAAGAGCGCGGCATCACCATTCTCGCGAAGAATACCGCGCTTTTTTATCACGATACCAAAATCAACATTGTCGACACGCCGGGCCACAGCGATTTCGGCGGCGAAGTCGAGCGGGCTTTACGCATGGTTGATGGCGTTCTTTTGCTCGTCGACGCCAGCGAAGGGCCGCTGCCGCAAACGCGTTACGTGCTGCAAAAGGCGTTGCAGGCCAAGTTGCCTCCAATCGTAGTGCTCAACAAAATCGATCGCAGCGATGCGCGCACAGTTGCAGTTCTCGACGAAATCTACGATCTGTTCATCGATCTCGACGCCACCGAGGACCAGCTCGATTTTCCGGTGCTCTACACCAACGCGAAAATCGGCGTAGCGCACAGCAAGCTGGGCGATTCTTCGACCAATCTTCAGCCGCTTTTCGAAGCCATCGTCGCTTCGATTCCTGCGCCCACCGGCGATCCGGACGCGGTGCTGCAAATTCAGGTTACCAATCTCGATTACAGTGATTATCTCGGCCGCATTGCGATCGCACGTGTTTTCAACGGCACGTTAAAGCGCGACTCCGAAGTAGGCATCACGAAATTAAGCGGCGTGATCGAATCCACCAAAATCACCAAGCTCTACACGTTCCGCGGGCTCGAACGCGACGAAGCGGATGCCGTTTATGCCGGCGATATCGTGGCCATCGCGGGCGTCGAAGGAATTCAAATCGGCGAAGGCATCACGGATCGCGATAATCCCGCGCCGCTCGCGCCACTGACCATCGACGAGCCTACGCTCGCCATGGTTTTCACCGTGAACACATCGCCATTCGCCGGACGCGAAGGCCAATACGTCACTTCGCGCGATTTGCGTGGCCGCCTGCAACGCGAATTGCTCACCAATGTCTCCATCCGCATCGAAGACGCCGACACCACCGATTCCTTTCGAGTGCTGGGCCGCGGCGAATTGCAACTCGCCATTCTGATCGAAACGATGCGCCGCGAAGGCTACGAATTAATGGTGGGCAAGCCGGAGATCGTAGTGCGCACGGTAAGCGGCAAGAAAATGGAGCCGCTCGAATTGCTGGTAATCGATTGCCCGGAAAGTTTTATTGGCATCGTGATGGAATCGCTGGGCAGCCGGCGGGGCGAACTATCAAAGATGGTGAATCACCACACCGGCCGGGTACGCATGGAATTCAAAATCCCCTCGCGCGGCCTGATCGGCCTGCGTGGCCAACTCATGACCGATACGCGCGGCACCGCCCTGATCCACTCAATCCTAGAAGGCTGGATGGAATACACCGGCGACATGGCCATGCGCCTAACGGGCGCTTTAGTCGCGGATCGTCCGGGCACCGCCACAGCCTACGCAATCTGGAACGTACAGGAACGCGGCGAACTGTTCATCGGCCCCAGCACCGAAGTCTACGAAGGAATGATCCTAGGCGAGAATTCCCGCGAAGCCGACATGGACGTAAACATCACGAAGGAAAAGAAGCAGACCAACATGCGTTCGTCCAGCGCCGATGAAGCCATTCGCCTGATTCCGCCGCGCGATTTGACACTGGAGAAGGCCATCGAATTTATCTCCGACGATGAGTTCGTCGAAGTCACGCCAAAATCCATCCGCCTGCGCAAGAAAGTGCTCGACGCCAAGAAGCGGCCGAAGAGATGGCAGGAAGTTCGGGCCAGCGCTGAAGCAGAGTAAGGAATGTTTCGAGTTTTTGCGGATTGAGTTCTTTTTGCATTCTCTTTTCGACTGGACCTAACACCCAAAGCTAAACCGGGCGGGAGGTGAACCCCCGCCCCTACTGTGAGCTGGCGGCTGCCGAGACCTTGGCGCCGGCTTCCTCTGCCGAAACATCCTCCACTTGCCCATCCGTATAACGAAATCGCTCGCAAATCGCCGCCTTAACGCCCTGGTGGACTAGCGCGCCGACATCCAGCGCCGCCTCGGCCGCCTCCAATTGCTTGGGCTTCGAATAGAGCGCGGGCATGCGCGGCATAAACGCAGGGCAACACTCGTGGAACGGCTCCGAAGAAATATCGTAAGTCCCAATCTGCCGCGCCAGCGAAACAATTTCCTGCTTATCAGTCCCAGCCAACGGCCGAAACACCGGCATCCGCACCGCATCGCCCACAGCCACCATATTCTGCAACGTCTGCGAAGCCACTTGCCCCAAACTATCGCCGGTAACCAACGCCAGCGCATGACTGCGCCGCGCAAGCTGCTCAGCAATGCGCATCATCATCCGCCGATACAGCAAAATCCGGAATTTCTCAGGCGCCAGGCTCACAATTTCGCGCTGGATGGCTTCGAAAGGCACGCGGTAAAGCTTGGCGGCAAATTGATAGAGCGTCAGTCGCCGAGCCAGCCCGCGCGCCACATGGATCGACGACTCTCCCGGCATCCCGCCAGTCCCATAAAAATGCACGAAGCTCAGATACGCCCCGCGCTTCATCATCTGATAAGCCGCGACCGCAGAATCGTATCCGCCCGAAAGCAAGCACATCATCCGCCCGCCGGTTTTTGGTGGCAGCCCGCCGGCCCCAGGAATTTTCCGCGCATAGACAAGCGCCGGCCCGGGCGTAATCTCAATCCGGCAAGTCATCTCGGGATCGTCGAGCGAAACCCGCACGCTGCGCCCTTCCGCGCGAAGCTTATCGAGCAAATAGCGCCCAACTTTCGACTCGATTTCCATCACTCCATGCGCAAAAGTTTTGTCGCTGCGCTTGGCGCGAACCGCGAAGCTCGAGAACCGCAGCGGCTCGACTTCGTCCCAGGCAGCCGCGCATAGCGCATCGATATCGCGTTCCACCGGCCGCGCCACGGCAAAATTCACGACGCCAAACACGCGCCCAATCCGCTCGATCGCCGCTTCTACCGATGCCCCTTCGCAAAATCGAATCAGAAAACGATGCCCCGGCTGCTCGATGGCCTCGACGGGAATTCCCTGCAAGCTCTGCCGCAAAGCCGTAGCCAGCTTGCGCGTAAAAAATCGACGGTTGCGGCCCTTGAGCCACAATTCGTGATAATGCGCGACGATCACCGGTTTGGGCATCTTTACGTAGATTTCACACTGTAGAAATTTCGGTAGATGCAGTATACACCCATGCAGCCAAGGTCTTTTACCCAGGGCTCGCCGGAGGGAAGCAGCCTGAGCGGTATTTCAAAGCTGCGTGATGGTCATTAACCACATCGTGACACCGCCGCGGAATCGCCCGCCATTCCGTTGCGCGAGAGTTAGAATCCGTAGCACTCGCTCACGCGAAAAGCGCCAGCCGAGCCGGCCCTCGAAGGAACTTTTGGCATCCAATGTGCATCAAAGACGTATGTGCGACGGCAGCAGGAGGCGGTTATGTGGAATCGAAGAGACTGGGATGAGTTCTTTCATATCGTGCAGCGCCGCTGGCACTCGCAACGCCCGCCGCGCCCCCTGGATCGCTCCATGCTCAATCGCCTCGTGCCGGTGGAAGGCTATAGCCTAGCGGAATTGGACGACGCCGGAATCAGTATCGAAATGGCGGAAACCCTTGGTTTGCCGGTAGATGCGGGCCGCGTGGGGTCCTATAGCCCGAACGTTTCGACGCTCCGCGAGTTCCTGCGCGCCACCCGTTCGCGGTTCTAATCGGAGCCGCACGAAGCGGGATCCGCGACGATAGTAGTGGAGAGTTTGCAGAGTCTTTGATGGGGGCGAGGGGCTGATCGACGGCTCCTCGCGCACTTGTTTTCAGCGACCTTTTGTAGCCACAGAGCAGTTTTTCTGCCGTGTCCCCGTCTACTTTAGGCGCCACTTTTTAAGTTCGTCCTAGTACGGCCGATTCTACTATTTTCGGCCCAGGTACTCTTGACGGAGCCAGAAAAACCCGTAAACTGCACTTTCTTGTCATGGCAACTCAACCAAACTCGCTGCCAGCCGCGCCGAACAATGAGGCGCATGGCGACTTCGAATTCCCGCAACGCGAGGCCGCGTTCTTCTACGGCCTATTCCTACGCGGCCATTCCGCCGCGCAATTGCGCCAGGATATCCAAGTCCCCGCTGCAGTCCTGGCCAAGTGGGACAAAGAGACCGCCCGCGAGCCCGAACTACGCGCCGTGCTCGAACGCGTAGTAGAGTATCGCCGCCACGTCCTAGCCATCTTCGATTCCCTGGTAGATCACGATTCCTCAGGCCAGCGTCTCCAGTAGCAGCTTTCGTAGCGCTGGCGTCCCCGCCGGCTCTTACGACCTCCCAAGTACACAAGAATCCAAAATTAAGCTCGGTGCGTGATGCGAAATCAAAGCTCCGATCGCACTGGGTAGTCCGACCGTGCCCGGAGCATGTGGCGCAATCTCGGTCGTAAGAGCCGGCGGGACGCCAGCGCTACGAAACCCAAAGCGCCGGCAACTTGCTTTCACTTGGTATAGTGTGCGGCTATGCCGGAGAGCGCAAATCCACCCGCAGCCGCGTCCTCCAGTCCCTGGAGTCCGCTTCGCATCCCGCTCTTTCGAAATCTGCTGATCGCTGATCTAGTCTCGGACATCGGCGCATTCATGCAGGCCGTAGGCGCAGCCTGGCTGATGACCTCGCTAAGCAGCAGCCCGCTGCAAATCGCGCTGATCCAGACCGCTTCCGCTTTGCCTTTCTTCCTGCTCGCACTCCCGGCCGGCTCGATCGGCGACATCGTCGACCGCCGCAAGCTGATCTTAGGAACAGAAACCTGGATGCTGGTGGTCTCGGCGATCTTAGTGGTGATGACCTACCTGCGCCTGATCAATCCCTGGTTCCTGCTACTACTCACCTTCGCCCTTTCGGTCGGCGACGCGATCGAGTCTCCCGCCTGGCGCGCCATCTTCCCGGAATTAGTACCCCGATCCGAATTGCCCCCCGCTCTAGCCCTCAACGGAATTGAATTCAATCTAGCCCGCGCGGTGGGCCCGGCGTTAGGAGGCGTGATCATCGCCCTAGCCGGAGTGAGCACGGCGTTCTTAGTGAACGCGATTTCATTCCTGGGCGTGATCGTCGTCATCGCAAGATGGAAGCGCCCAGTCACAAAAAGCAAATTGCCAACCGAGACTTTCTCAGGCGCGACGGCGGCCGCCATCCGCTACGTGCGTTACTCGCCGGGAATACGGAGGCTGCTAGTCAGAGCCGCCTTCGTGATTTTCTTTTCAAGCGCGTTCTGGGCGCTGCTGCCGGCGGTGGCCAAAAATGTGAGCCACACTTCACTGGGCTACGGCCTGCTCCTCGGATTTTTCGGCACCGGCGCGGTGCTGGGTGCAGTAGCGCTGCAGAGGCTGAGCAAGCGGTATCCAGTGGAAGTAGTGATCGCGGCGGCAACCGGGGTATTCGCAGGTGTGCTCGCCGCCACAGCGCTCGTAGCGCAATTGTGGATACTCTGCATCTTTTCTTTCTTCGGCGGCATGGCCTGGACGATTTTCATGTCCATCTTCAACACGCTAATTCAACGCCTAGCCCCCGACTGGGTCCGCGCGCGCGTCCTGGCCGTCTACTTGTTCGTCTTCCAAGGCAGCATGACGCTAGGCAGCGTGCTATGGGGCGCCACAGCCGAGCGCACCAGCCTGGAAGTCGCGCTGCTCGCTTCGGGAATTGGAATTGCCGCGTGCCTATTGTTGCGGTTGCCATTTCCGCTGCCGGAACCAAGCGCCACACTCGATGTCTGGAATCACTGGCCCAAGCCAACAATGTTCGAAGAGCCCGAGCCCGACGCCGGCCCAGTGCTCGTCACCGTAGAGTACAAAGTGGATCGAGACAAAGAGCGTGAATTCCTCGAAGCGATTCATAAATACGAGAGAGTCCGCCGCCGCGATGGCGCCACACGCTGGGGCGTCTATTACGACTCGGAATCCCCCGGCGTCTATCTCGAAACTTTCCTAGTGGATTCCTGGGCCGAACACCAGCGCCAGCACAACCGCTTCACAGTCGCCGACGAAGAAATTGAGAAACAAGTTTTCCGTTGCGCCCCGGCTTCCCCCAAAGTTCGCCACTACATTTACGCCCGGAAGCCCACCCGTGACGAGGAGAAATAATGAGCCGCGCAGAAAGAAGAGCCGCAATCCAGATTTCGCGGTGAGATGAAAGGGTGCGAGAGGGGGTAGCACTCCGTTAGCAGCTGTTGTAAATTAAATGTCTACCTGCGGTTCCCCGGTAGCTCAATGGTAGAGCATTCGGCTGTTAACCGAAGGGTTGCTAGTTCGAATCTAGCCCGGGGAGCCAACTTTCTACATTAATCTTCCTTCCTGAATCTCCAGCCGTGAAGGCGTTGCCGATCACGAATCGCTTCGTGACGACAGTCTCAACGGCGATCATCTCGATGGCGAGATTGTGGCGAGATTATGCCGAAGAACTATCTCCACGAACTTCGTGATAGGTCCATATTTACATGGGATTCAAAGGCGCTTGCCCCGTTACTCTCCGTGGTCCAGAGTGTTTCAGGCCACTGCGCCGCGCGCCGCGTCCTCCAGCGTTTTCATCGCGATTAGGTAAGGGCGGGGACCATGGCTCACTCTTGCGACGCCATGCTCCGCCAATGCGTGTAATGGTGGAGTCGCGTCGCCAACCATGATGTTCACCGGCAGCGGCGATGCTTTGGCGAGGCGCGCGATCAGCGCGATGTCCGCCAGACCGGGCGCAAAGAGTCCATCAGCGCCGGCTTCCGCATAGGCGCGCGCTCGAGTGACCACCTCGGCCACCACGGCATCGTCATGCTGCTCTGGCGGCCGCTGGAAAAAGACATCGGTCCGAGCATTGATGAAAAAACCGATACTGGTTGCATCAGCCTTCTGCCGGGCGCCCCGGATCCGGCCGGCCTGCTCGCTTGTCTCGCGCAGCTTTCCACTCGCCGGAAAACTGTCTTCCAAGTTGCAGCCGACGGCCCCCGCGTCGATCGCCAGTCCGATCGTTTCGCCAACCATTTCGGCGGTCTCGCCATAGCCGCTTTCCAGATCGATCGTCACAGGTAAGTCCGTCGCGCCCACGATCCACCGCAGGTTCTGAATTGCCATCGCCAGCGGGATCCGCTCGCCATCGGCGAAGCCATTTGCCTTAGCGACAGACCAACTGCTCGTCGCAATCGCCTTGGCTCCTCCTGCGGCGACCGCTTTGGCGCCGCTAGCATCCCAAATGTTGAAAAGCACCAGCGGTTTTCCCGGAATATGCAGCGCCCGGAATTGCTCGGCTTTGTGAGTCTGATCGCCCATTCTTTTCTCCTGGTAAACCAGCGACCGCGAAGTGCCTGCGACTGTCATGACCCCGGCTTCTGTTGCGCCGCCAGCAAGTGTGCGCGAAGTTCCTTGTCGAACTCCTCCCAGCGTTCCTCCGGGAAGAAAACCCTGGCTCCCTTGAACTCCACGCGCCGCCGCGTACCGGGAATGTTGTCGGCCAGCCAATGCGACCATTTGACGTCGAAATAAACGTCGTCTGTTCCCCAGACGATCAACGTCGGCGCTTTAAGCGTCTTCAGCCGATCTTCAATGGCTAAGGTGTGCTTGTTGTCGAAGGCCGCGAGGAACCGTTGCAAGTCACGCGTGCGCTGTTCGCTCCCGACAAACGGACGCAGATATTGTTCGATGCTCTCATCACTCACCAGCTCCGGGTGTTCATACGCCGGTCCCAGCGCTTGCGGTGATCGATAGACACTCTTGTCCGACAACATCGCGTCGAGAGTTCCGCGTAAACCGCCTCCGGCCGCCATCGCCAGGAACGGCTTGAAGGCTTCTGGCGGCCAGTTGTCGTGCGTGTCGCAGTCGGTGAGCGTAAGACTTCGCACACGTTCCGGGTACAAAGCGGAAAAAATCTGCGCGATACCGCCGCCGCTGTCGTTACCGACAAGATCCACCTGCTCGATTTTCAAAGCATCGAGAAATTCCTTGAGCATCTTGGCATTGGCCGTCACGGATACGTCCTGATCCGGCGCGATCTCGGTGTCGCCATGCGCCAGCAGGTCCACGGCTATACAGCGCCGGATGTCCGACAAATCCGCCAGTTGATGACGCCACAGGTAGCTGTTCAGCAGCACGCCGTGCACGAACAATGCGACCGGTCCCGTGCCCTGCTCCGTATAGCTGATGCGGCCCGACGCGGTCTGTACGCTGCGGTGAATCGGCGATGATTTCTTTGCGTTCATGACGAATTCCTCCGACACGCGAGCAGACGCCGTCACACGCGCGTCCGCGCGGACTTGAGCCGAGATCGATCCACCCAAACAAGGCCCGAAAATTAGCGCTCCCACCAGCAGTGCAGCAAAAGGCCGTACCGTCCGCCAAAATTTCTCACGAACACCTGCGGCTACTTTATTTTTGCTCATGGCTCACCCTTTCCCTGACGTTGCCGCCGAACCGTGCGCTTCTTTCAGTTTTCGCGCACAGTCGTCGCAACACACCTCGACCGTCTTGCCGCCGATTTTCACCTTGATGAGACTCGCATCCAGCTCGCAGTCGCAAGCCGCGCACGTTTTCGCAGTCATCAAACCTCTCTCCTCCAATACCCGAAATTTGCGCGCGGATGAGTAGGCCACGCAGGAAGCGCGCGCCGCTGTCAGATTCTTTAGCGATTTGTGGGGATAGGTCCTAACGATCCAAGGCGGATTGTCGGAACTGCGAGGGCGAACGGCCGTAAGCTTCGCGAAACGCGGCGCTGAAGTGGCTGTGGCTGGAGAACCCGAGGTCCAGGCTCAGCGCTGTCAAATCATCATATTGCGCAATCAGATCCAGCGCCCGCGCCAATCGTAGTCGCAACTGATAGCGATACAAGGGCAGACCTTCCACTTGCTGAAATACCTGCGTGAGATACACCGGAGAGCCGCGTACTTCGGCTGCCACTTCGGCCAACGTCCAGCGTCGCGCCAGATCGCTCGCCAGCACGAGCTTGGCCCGGTCCACTAAGCGCTGCCGCCCGATAGTCGCGCCGGCTGCGTGCGTCGTGCGAGCCCCCAGCGCCCGCTGCGCCAGGGTCAAAGCCAGGCTCTCGGCTTCCAAAGTTTCAGCGAAATTTTGCCGCAGGCCTTGCCGTAACAGCGCCGCGAGCGCTTGCGCTCGCGCGTCAATCCGCAAACGCTGTCGCCGAAACGCGAGCGTCGCGCCACCGCGCAGAAAACTAGCCGGCGCCAGTTCACGCAACTGCGCTTCACCAATCGCCAGCGACAGACTGGCATCGCCACCCAACACGGGATGGCTCACCCGGTAGCCTTCAGCGCTGTTGAAAAACAGCACCTGGTTCGCCTCGGCAACGGCCTGATCGTTCCCAACATGCCGCACATAGACGCCGCGATACGGAAACACCAGTTCCGTTGCCGTCGCTAACTCTTCCCCACTCTGGCGCCGAAAGCTACCCCGGCATTTCACGTCCCGAATCGTAACGATCGGAGTGCTCAGCAAAGTTTCAGCCGCAAATTCACACCGTGTGTTTTTTTCGTCGTTCAGCACAGCACCTTGGACGCTCCAGTCCTGGCAAGCAGCGTATCACTCATCCGCCTTTCACGGTGCTTCGGCCGGAGACAAAATTCCGGCTCCCCGCAATGTGACGGGCATCACATTCGCTTGGCACGTGCATCACGGCGCCATTTTGGGGCATCCGGCAGACTGTGCTCGGAGGTGACATATGACACCAGTCGCAGTGGCGCAAAAAATCTCAGCGGGGCCAAAAATTGCTCTGAAAAACATCCTATTTTTGACGGACTTCTCGGAACCCTCGGAGGCCGCTCTGCCATTCGCGGCAGCGGTCGCCCGGCATTATGGCGCCAAGGTCTACGCGCTGAATGTCGTCGTGCCGGCGGCGTATGTTTCTACCTCTCCTGATCTCGCGTCTACGATGATCGAAGCGGTAGAGGAAAATGCGAAGTTGTCGATGAACCGCGTGCAGGCTTGCTTTGGCGGCGTCGATAAGGAAAGCATCATCGAGCGCGGCATCGATGTCTGGTCCGCGGTGGAGCAAGCCATTCAGGAGCACGAGGTCGATCTAATCGTTTTGGGAACGCATGGCCGAACCGGCGCCACAAAATTTCTCCTGGGTTCCGTCGCCGAAGAAATTTTCCGCCGCTCGCCAGTTCCGGTGTTGACGATTGGGCCGCACGTGCGCAGCAGCGTACATACCGGCGGGCGTTTCCATCGCGTGCTGCTCGCCAGCGATTTCAGCGCTGCTTCCGCGGCTGCTGCTCCTTACGCTCTGTCGCTGGCGCAAGAAAACGGCGCGCGTCTCGTTCTTTTGCACGTGATGCGCAAGCCCGATGCGCGCAACGAAACCGCGGAAACCCGGTTTCAAATATCCGTGGCAGAGGCGATTCAGCAACTCTACGAAACGGTTCCAGACCATGCGAAACTTTCAGCGGCCCCTGAAGTCAATCTGGAATATGGCGATCCGGCCGAGCGCATTCTCACCGTGGCCCGCGAGAAACGGGCTGACTTGATCGTGCTAGGTCTTCGCGATGCCGCAGGCCACATCGGCGCGGCAACGCACCTCGAGCGCGCCACAGCACACAAAATCGTAGCCCACGCCAATTGCCCGGTTCTGACGGTCCGCGAAGAGTCCCGCCGTTGACCCAGCCGTTGTAGGGGCGGGTCTTGGTGTTAAGCCCCGCCCGCCTTTCGGCCTCGCCGTCGACCTGGCCCTTTTTCGTAGGGGAGGGCCGAATTTAGCCCTCCCGCGACGCCCGGTGTTGGCGTCCCCACGCGCGAATCCCAGCGCGGCCTTTGGTTTTTCCTCGCAAGCCAGATCGCGGACTACTGGGCTTTGGCGCCGTCCCCATTCACACGCGTCTGGTCAGTAATCCAATTCACTTCCCAAGTTTTGCCGCCGTCGTCGGAGAACGACTGCTCGAAGTGCGCCGAATTCGCCGTAATCTCCGACCAGATGAAGCGCACCAGAATCGTGCGGCCATTAATTTCTTCCTGGTCGTAAAATTCGCCGCGGCCATTTTTGAATTCCCCAATCGTCGGCACCCCCAACGTACCGCTCTTGCTCGTCCCCCAATACAAACTCCACTGGTGAGCCTGCGGATTATAAAGGCGCAAGGTAAGCCCCTCGATGTGGCCAGCGGAACCATCGGTTTCGAACTCTTCGATCTGCGCCCGCCCATCCCAAACTTTGCGCGTCACCGAAGTGCCGTCAAATTCCACCCACGTCTTCGACCCCGTCAACGGATTCACCAGCCGCTTCAAATGAATCTTCCAACTACCCAACTCGAAATCGAAATCGTGCTGGCCATCTCGCAGCGCCGAAGCGGACGGCGCACTCGTTTTTTGCGCGTCGGAACTTTGCCGCCCAAGCGC
>JABDFR010000028.1 GCA_013286465.1 Acidobacteriota bacterium
CTGCGGCGGGGCGTTTGTGGGGCTTGAAAAGATTATCGAGCGGCGCACCGGGCAGAAATCTTTGGGATTCAATGCGGATGCCGCGCCTTCTACGCCATCGCGGCGGAATATTGAGATGCTCGAGCAGGCTCAGCCTACGGACTTGATTCGTTATGGGTTGATTCCTGAGTTCTGCGGGCGGTTGCCGGTGATTGGCGTTTTGAGCGATCTGGATAAGCCGGCGCTGGTGCGGATTTTGACTGAACCTAAGAATGCGCTGGTGCGGCAGTATCAGCGGCTATTTGAGTTTGAGAACGTGCGGCTGCGATTTACCGATGATGCGCTTGAGACCGTGGCGGAGCTGGCGCTGCAACGTAAAGTGGGGGCGCGCGGTTTGCGCATGATCCTTGAGGATTTGATGCTCGAGATGATGTACAACCTGCCGGCACAGCGGAAATTGCGGGATTTTGTGGTGAACGCGGAGATGGTCAAGAGCCGCGAAATAAATTGGAGCCTGCTCGAAAAAGCGGGATAGCAATCAGCTTCTGGAAATCGGGGCCTAATGTTCAATCGAGAAAAACTTGAAGTAAAACGCGTGCCGATGATGCCGGTGCGGGAGATGGTGATTTTCCCGCAGATGATGACGCCGTTCATCGTGGGCCGCGAAGCATCCGTGCGTGCGCTGGAAGAGGCGCTGGCTGGCGAGAAGAAAATTTTCCTGGCGACGCAGCATGATGCTTCCGTGGACGACCCGAAGCCGGAAGAAATTTATCAGGTCGGGACGCTTGCGAATATCGTGCAGAGCGTGAAATTGCCCGACGGAAATATCAAAGTGCTGGTGGAAGGCTCGGAGCGCGCCAAGATCGTGCAGGTGACGAGCGACGAGGGATTCTTCCGGGCTACGGTGCGATTGATGCCGGTGAAGAGTGAGCCTACGCCGCAGTTGGAGCAGGCACAGACGCGGGTTACCGGACTTTTCGAGCAGTATGTGAAGCTTTCGCAGAGTTTAAATTACGACACGATGATTGCGGCAGTGCGCGTCGAGGATGCGAACAAGCTTTCGGATGCCATTGCGGCGAATTTGCAGATTCCGGTGGAGGAAAAGCAGGAATTGCTGGAGCTTTTCGATCCGCTCGAGCGCTTGAACCGCATTGCCGACATTCTGGAAGTTGAAATCGAAAAGTTGAACGTCGATCGGACGATTAATACGCGCGTGAAACGGCAGATGGAGCGCGCGCAGAAAGAGTACTACCTCAACGAAAAGCTAAAGGCCATCCAGAAGGAATTGGGCCGCGGCGAAGCGAGTGAGATCGACCAGCTCAAGAAGAAGATTGAGACTTCGGGGATGCCGGCCGAGGTGCAGGAAAAGGCGCTACAGGAATTGAAGCGGCTAGAAATGATGCCGCCGATGTCGGCCGAGTCCACGGTTTCGCGAAATTATCTGGACTGGATGCTCGCCGTACCATGGAAAAAGCGCTCGCGCGAGCTGCGGGATATTAAAGCTGCCGAGAAAATTCTTTCCGAAGATCATTACGGGCTAGAGAAGATTAAGGACCGCATCCTGGAATTTTTGGCGGTGCGGCAGCTGGTTAAGAATCCGAAAGGTTCGATTCTCTGCTTCCTTGGGCCTCCGGGAGTTGGCAAGACTTCTCTTGCTATGTCGATTGGCCGCGCTACCGGTCGCAAGTTTGTGCGCGTTTCGCTCGGCGGCGTGCGCGATGAGGCTGAAATTCGCGGACATCGCCGGACTTACATCGGTGCCCTGCCCGGCCAGATTATTCAGATGATGCGCAAGGCTGGGACGATTAATCCCGTCTTCGTGTTGGACGAAGTGGACAAAATGTCCATGGATTTCCGCGGCGATCCTTCGGCAGCTTTGATGGAAGTGCTTGATCCGGAATTGAATCACGCGTTCACCGATCATTATCTCGATGTGGAATACGATCTTTCGAAGGTGATGTTCATTTGCACGGCGAACGTGCTGCATACGATTCCGCAGCCTTTGCAGGACCGCATGGAAGTTTTGCGGCTGCCGGGTTACACCGAGCAGGAGAAATTTGAAATCGCCAAGCGCTTCTTGATCGCTAAGCAGCGCGAAGCTACCGGGCTTACCGATACCAACGTCCAATTTACAAATGAAGGCGTGACGCACATCATCCGGCATTACACGCATGAAGCCGGGGTGCGCAATCTGGATCGCGAAGTGGCGAATATTTGCCGCAAGGTCGCGCGCAAGGTTGTGGAAGAGGGCAAGGAGTATCACGTCGAGATTACGCCGGGAAATGCGAACGATTTCCTGGGCGTTTTGAAATATCGCGATTTCTGGGCTGAGAAGAAGAATGAAATCGGCCTTGCGGTCGGCCTGGCCTGGACGGAAGTGGGCGGGCAGGTGCTTTCGACCGAAGCGCAACTGATGCAGGGCAAGGGCCGGCTGACGCTGACCGGGAAGCTTGGCGACGTGATGCAGGAATCGGCGCAAGCTGCGATGAGCTTTGTGCGTTCGCGCAGCCAATTCTTTGGATTGCCGAAAGATTTTTACCGGCATCTTGATATTCACATGCACGTGCCTGAGGGCGCGATCCCGAAGGACGGGCCATCGGCCGGAATTACGATTTGCACGGCGATCGTGAGCGCGCTGACGCGCATTCCGGTGCGCTGCGACGTGTGCATGACCGGCGAAATCACGCTGCGCGGCAAAGTGCTGCCGATCGGCGGCGTAAAAGAAAAATTACTCGCGGCGCACCGCCTGGGCCTGCGAACTGTTATACTTCCTAAAGACAACGAAAAAGATCTCGAGGAAATTCCCGTCGAAATCCAGGCTGAGATGTCCATCCGGTTCGTGGAGCTGATGGACGAAGTTTTGGCAATCGCGCTCGAACGGCCGCTGCCCACATTGCCAATCGATCCGGTGGCGGAAGTGGAACCGGATTTGAGCGCGGATGTAACGCAGGATAGCAAGTTGACCAATTAATTTCCCCGGCGTTGCTCGTCCTTCCGGCGATTTCTGGCCCGGCGGCGCGAGGCGATCGTCAAAAATTCGTAAGGGAACCCGTTTAGGAATCTGGACGCAGCCGCAGTAGAAATTGCACACCTGCCCGGAGTCCAACCGGAATACATCTGCCGAATGGCAAACACTAAAGAAGGAACAAAATCAATGACTGTAAGTCTTGCGGAACTGAAAGATAAGAACATTACTGATTTGGCGAAGATCGCCAAGGAATTGAATATTCCCGGATCGAGCGGGATGAGGAAGCAGGAGCTGATCTTTCAGATCCTGCGGGCGCAGACGGAAATGAACGGATTGATTTTTTCGGAGGGCGTGCTGGAGTGCTTGCCGGACGGCTTTGGATTTCTTCGCGCGCCGGAATACAACTATCTGCCGGGGCCGGATGATATTTATGTTTCGCCTTCGCAGATCCGGAAATTTGATTTGCGAACTGGGGATACGGTTTCCGGGCAGGTGCGTCCGCCTAAGGATGGCGAGCGATATTTTGCGCTGATTAAAGTTGAGGCCGTTAATTTCGAGGATCCTGAAGTTACGCGGAACAAGATTTTCTTCGATAACTTGACGCCGCTTTATCCGCAGGAACGCATTCGGCTGGAGACTTCCAAGGAAAATTTGACGGGGCGCGTGTTGGACATGCTTTGCCCGATCGGCAAGGGGCAGCGCGGGTTGATTGTGGCGCCGCCTCGTACTGGCAAGACCATGATGCTGCAATCGGTGGCGAATTCGGTGACTACCAATCATCCGGAAGTTGCGCTGATTGTGTTGCTGATTGACGAACGGCCGGAAGAAGTTACCGACATGCAGCGGACGGTGAAGGGCGAAGTGATTAGCTCGACGTTTGATGAACCGCCGCAACGGCATATTCAAGTGGCGGAAATGGTTTTGGAAAAGGCGAAGCGGCTGGTGGAGCACAAGCGCGATGTAGTGATTTTGCTGGATTCGCTGACGCGTTTGGGGCGCGCTTATAACGCCGTGACGCCGCCATCGGGGAAAGTGCTTTCGGGCGGTATCGACGCGAACGCGCTGCAGCGGCCGCGGCGGTTTTTTGCGGCGGCGCGAAATATTGAAGAAGGCGGATCGCTCACGATTATCGCTACGGCGCTGATTGATACCGGTAGCCGCATGGACGACGTGATTTTCGAAGAGTTTAAGGGCACCGGCAACATGGAAATTAACCTGGATCGCCGCTTGGTGGACAAGCGCGTGTTTCCGACGATCGACATCAACCGGTCTGGCACGCGTAAGGATGAACTGCTTTTGCCTGCGGATGAACTGAATCGCGTGTGGGTGTTGCGCAAGGTGCTTAGCCCATTGTCGACCGTGGAAGCGATGGAATTGCTGCTTGGGCGGCTGTCTAAATCCAAGAACAATGCGGAATTTCTTTCTTCCATGTCGAGCCCGACCTAAGTCAGAATTGATGTTGTTGTGCCGGCTGTAAATTCCCCCTCCTCTACCGGCTGAATCTTGCGGCGCAGTGTGGCCGGAACGTACGGGGGAATATGAAAGCGTTTCTCGCACGCCAACCCATCTTCACGCAGCACAAATCCATCCTGGGATACGAACTGCTTTGCCGTACTGGGCCTGAGAACTTCTTTACTGGCGGCAACACTTCTGAGGCGTCCGTCGCAACCGTGGACGACGTGTTTCTGTTCGGGCTGAACCGGCTGACGCAGGGACGTCTTGCTTTTATCAACTCCACGCGCGAATTTCTGATTCACGATTATCTGACGCTATTGCCGCGCGATTTGGTGGTGGCTGAAATTTTGGAAAGCGTGCGGCCAGATCCGGAATGCCTGGCGGCCTGCCGGCGGTTGAAGCTGGCCGGGTACCGCCTGGCGCTTGATGATTTTGTGGATATACCCGGGGCGCAGCCGTTTATCGAATTGGCGGATTTCATTAAGGTGGATTTCCAGGTTACTAGCCCGCCGGAAATCGAGCGTCTGGCGAAGGAATTCACGCGGCGGAAAATTGACTTGATCGCTGAGCGCGTGGAGACGCATGAAATGTTTCAGCGCGGGGTGAAGCTTGGTTACGTTTATTTCCAGGGCTACTTTTTTTGCCGGCCGCAGATGGTGGAGCGGCGCGACGTGCCGGCGCACAAGATGAACTGCATGCAAATTTTGCAGGAGGTGAATCGCGAGGAGCTGGATTTGAAGGCCATCGGGCAGGTGATCAAGCGGGAGGCTTCGCTGGCTTACCGGTTGCTGCGGTACCTGAATTCGCCGGCGTTTGCGCTGCGGACTGATGTGCGCTCGATTCCTCATGCGCTTTCGTTGCTTGGAGAAAGCGGCGTGCGCAAGTGGGTGTCGCTGGTGACGGTGGCGGCGATGGGCGAGGATAAGCCGGGGGAATTGGTGATGCTGCCGTTGGTGCGGGCGCGCTTTTGCGAATTGCTGGCGCCGCTCGCGGGGATGCGGGCGAATGAGAATGATTTATTTTTGATGGGGCTGCTCTCGGCGATGGATGCGATTTTGGATATGCCGCTGGCGAAGGTGCTGGCGGAAGTTCCGGTGAATCGGGAAATTAAAGATGCGTTGATGGGCAAGGCGGGGCCGTTTCGCTCGGTGTATGAAGTGGTGATGAATTATGAGGCGGGGATGTGGGAGGAAGTTTCGCGGGCGGCGGCGAAATTGAAAATTGATGAGGAGAAGGTGCCGGATTTGTATATGTCGGCGCTGGAGTGGGGGAAGGAGATTGTGGCTGGGAATCCGGTTCCGGTGGGGGCGAAGTGAGCGGATGGGTCGGTCAGTCGCGGCGCAGGGCTTCAACGGGATCGATGTTGGCGGCGCGATGCGCGGGAATCCACGCGGCGATTAGGGTAACGATGCTGAGTAACGCGATGGGGATGGCGAGGCTGGCGGCGGGAATTGCGGAGACGCCGAATAGTAATCCGCGAATTACGATGGCTGCGGCGATTGAACCGGCGGTGCCGAGTAGGAGGCCTGCGGCGGCCCAGCGGGCGGCGCGCAGTAGGACCAGGCCGGTGATATTTTCCGGGGTGGCACCTAGCGCGATGCGCACGCCGAATTCTTGGGTGCGTTGCGAAACTAGGAATGAGATTACGCCGTAGAGGCCGATGGCGGCTAGCAGCAGGCTTATGGCGGCGAAGAGGGTTAGCAGCGAGGCGTTGAAGCGCGGTTGGGCGGTGAGTTTGCTCACGCGCTGGTTCATGGATTCGATGTTGACCGGCAGAGCGGGATCGAGCGCGGCGACTTCGTTGCGCAGCCAGGTGGTGATTGTTGCGGCGGCTAGCGAGCTGCGGATTAGGTAGCTGGCTTTGTTTGAGAATTGGCGCGTGTTGAGTTCGGCTGGCGTCAGGCCGGTTGCATGTTTGCGGACTAGATAGTATTCCGGATCGTCGGGTTCGAGAATTCCTCCGTTCTTGACGTTGTCTGCTACGCCAATCACTGAATACCATGGGTCGCCGGGATCTAGGCTGATGTTGTGGCCTAGCGGATCTGCTTCGCCGAACAGTCGCTTTGCCAGCGTCTCGCTGAGGATAATTAGATTTTCTTTGGAGCCGCGATCTTCTTCTTTGAACGGGCGTCCGCGGACGATGGGAATTTTTAGCGCGGTGAAATAGTCCGGCGTCACGGCGCGCCAGGCGGCCATGCCGCCGGCGGTTTCGTCGTGGCGCGGCCGGCCTTCTACTTGGAGAGCGTTGAATGGTTCGGCGTGCATGGCGCCGCTGGGCGGGAGCGAGTCGGTTACCGCTAGCGATTCGATTCCTGGAATTCGGCGGAGGCGGGATTCGAGTTGGTCGAAGAAGGCTTGCTGCTTGAGCGGATCGGGATAGGTCGCGTCTCCTAGAGAAATTGTTGCGGCGAGGAGGCCGTTGGGGGAGATGCCGAGAGGGACTGCTTCGATATTGCGGAAACTTTGCAGGAGGAGAGTTGCTGCGGTGATTAAGATTAGCGAGATGGCGATCTGGGCTGCGGCTAGGGTTTGGCGGAGGAATCCGCGCGCGGGTCGAGTGGTGCGCGAGCCGGTCGGCGATTCGCTGCGCGGGGTTTGTAGCGCGGGGGCGAGGCCGCAGAGCGTCGCTGAGATTATTGAGGCCGCGATTGTGAACGCCAGCACGCGTGAGTCAAGTGCTGCCTGGTCGAGACGCGGAATTCCGGCGGGGGCGATGGCTATAAAAATTCTGAGCAGCCAGACGGCTACGAGCGTTCCGGCTGCGCCTCCAGCCGCACCGAGGACGATGCTCTCGGTCAAATTTTGGCGGATGAGGCGGACTCTTGTGGCGCCGAGTACGGCGCGAATGGCGATTTCGCGGCGGCGGGCGGTGCCTCGGGCTAAAAGTAAATTGGCCACGTTGGCGCAGGCTAATAGCAGCACCGCTGCTACTGCGGCCAGCAGGACCCAGGAGGCGGTGCGGATTTCGTGAGTTTGCAGATCGCGGATTGAGCGGACGCTTAGTTTTACGTCGTGGCGGAATTGAGGGGGGACGAATTGAAGAGAGTCATCGAAGAGCGGGGTTAGGGCCGAGCGGGCTTGCTCGACGGTTACTCCGGGTTTCATTCTTGCGTAGACGCGTAGGACGGCGCCGGTTTTGGGGCGTTGTTGGGCGGCTAGATCCAGGCGATTGGGGACTAGGACATCTACTGGGGCTAGCGTAGGGAATTCGAAATCTGGTTTCAGGACGCCTACGATCGTGGTGGGTTCTTTGTCGAGTGGGATACTCGAACCGATTACGTTGGGATTGCCGGCGAAGCGGCTTTTCCATAGGCCGTAGGAGATTAGGGCGGCTGGGGGTCCGTTGGGGCGATCTTCTTCTTTGGTGAAATTCCGGCCTAGTAGCGGTTGAAGGCCTAGGGTTGGGAGGAATGAGGATTCGACGTAGGCGCAGTGTAGGCGGGCTGGATTTTGGGTGGTGAGATCGCAGTCGGTTACGCCTGTCGCGTCGAAGGAGGTCATTGAGGCGAACGGGGTTTGTTGGGCGCGCCAGATTATGTAGTCGGAGCCTAGCATGAATTCTCGCTGCTCTATCGGAGCTAGCATTCCTACTGTTACCAGGCTTTCGCCTTGCGGATACGGTAGGTCGCGGAAGAGGATGCGGTCTGCGAAGCTGAAGACTGCGGTGGTGCTGCCGATACTTAGGGCTAGGGTTAGGATCGCGGTTGCCGCGAAGATCGGGGCGTTGGTGAAGGCGCGTAGGGATTGGCGGATGTCGGTGAGGGACGATTCGATTTGAAATTTGAACTGGCGCATCTTTCTATTTGACGTTTTGCAACGGGTGTGGTCTTCGGTTTTGCCGGCTTTTTTGCTCGTAAGAGCCGGCGGGACGCCAGCGCTACTTTAGACACCGATGGCGGTCGTTGTGTTTCCTGAAGTTTTATTTTCTTTGGTTAGTAGGACTATTAGGCGAGCTACTTCGTCGGCTTCCATGGCGGTGCTGTCTACTAGGACCGCGTCTGGGGCGCGTTTTAGCGGGGAATGTTCGCGTTGTACGTCGCGTTGGTCTCGTTCGCGGACTTCTTCGATTGTCCGGGTTAGGTCTACCTTGTCGCCTTTTTGCTGGTGTTCTAGCCAGCGGCGTTGGGCGCGGACTTCTACTGAGGCGGTTAGATAGATTTTAAGATCGGCGTCGGGGAAGACGATGGTGCCTATGTCGCGGCCTTCCATTACTACGCCGCCGAGTTGTCCGGCGCGGCGTTGTTCGGCTACCAGGACTCGGCGGACGCCTTGGATCACTGCGATTTTTGAGGCTGCCTGGGAAACTTCCGGCGTGCGGATGGCTGACGTGACGTCTTCGTTGTCTAGGAGGATGGTTTGCGTGCCGTTGTCGATGCGCAGGTCGATGCGGGTTTCACCGGCCATTTGAGCTAGGCGGTCTTCGGCTTCTAGTGCGACGTTTTCGCGGTGGGCTTTTAGGGCTAGGGCTCGGTACATGGCGCCGGTGTCTACGTAGAGGTAGCCGAGGAGCGCGGCTACGCGGCGGGCTACGGTGGTTTTGCCGGAGCCTACGGGGCCGTCGATGGCGATGATTAGTTTTTTCATCGGCGAGAGGATAAGAAATTTGAAATTTCAGATTTGAAATTTGAAATGAAAAAAAAGGCAATCGGAAAACACGGAGAATGCCGGATCGGGTTACGGGGCGGCGCGCAGCCCAGGTTTTCGCTCGCGTTACACGGGCGGGCGCAGCAAGCGGGCGCCCCTACGGGGAAAAATTCGACCATCGCTGAGAATCTCAACGGAGTCATTTCAGATTCTTTTGAAGGCGCGCTCGATGTCGCGCGTGGAGTAACGCAGAACGACCGGACGGCCGTGCGGGCAGCTCATTGGATATTCGGTTTTCGAAAGCTCGCCTAGCAGCCATTCCATTTTTGTGCGGTCCAGCGGAGTGTTGACTTTGATTGCCGCGTGGCAGGACGTGGAGGCTGCGATTTTGGATTGAAGAGAATCGATGGAGATGGCTTGGTTTTCGCGGGCTATGCCGTCGAGGATTTCGGCTAGGAGCTTTTCTGCGTCTGCGGCGGCGATGCCTGCCGGCGTGGCGTGGATGGCGATGGAACGGGTGCCCATTAGATCGGCTTCGAAACCGTTGGCGCGGAGTTCTTCGGCGATTTGCTCGAAGATTACGAGTTGGCGCGGCGCTAGCTCTACTACCACGGGCACTAACATTCTTTGGCCGCCTAGTTCGCCTGCGCGGCGGGCGCGGAGATGTTGCTCGAAGAGGACGCGTTCGTGGGCTACGTGTTGATCGATGATCCAGAGGCCTTCGGAATTTACTGCGACGATGAAACTATTATTCACCTGGCCTAGCGGTTTTAGATCGGCGATGTCTTCAGCGCTGGGCAGCGTGGCAGGGGCTTGCGCTGTGGCGACCGCGCTCATTGCTTGGCCTGCTGGTCCCGATGCGGCTGCGGCGGCGCGGGCGGCCACGGGAAATTCGAGCGCGTTGTCGGAACCGAATTGCAATCGCTGAGCGAGCGGTTGCAGCATCTCGCCTGAAAGTTCGAAGTCGTCACCGAAGTTCGAGCCTGAGCCGGGGCTGGCGGGCATCGCCAGCGGCGGAATTATGGCGCGGGGTGGCCCGATTGCAAGATCAGCGGCTGAGGCCATTTCCGATCCTTCGACGGCTGCGGTTGCAATCGCACCTTCGTGAATCGGGATTACGTTTGTGTGCGTGCCGTGGCTTCGCGTCGCCGGAAATCCTGGAATTGGGCGGGCGTTGGAGAGCGCATGACGGACCGCGTCGCGAGTGAAATCGTGGACGAATTGCGGATGGCGGAAGCGGACTTCGATTTTAGAGGGGTGAACGTTGACGTCGACTTCATCGTAGGGCAGCTCGAGGAAAAGCAGCACTACCGGGAAGACGCCTGGCGGAACGATGTTGCGATAGGCGTCACTGATGGCGTGGAGGATCAGGCGATCGCGAATCAGGCGGCGATTTACGAATACGTAGATGCCGTTGCGATTGCTGCGGTGGACTTCGGGGCGCGACGCGAAACCTTTTACGCTGATTTTGGCTGCTTCTTCGCCGGGCTCGAGTGAAGGCTCGGTGATGGCGGCGCGGATGGGGCCTTCGGCTGTGGGGATTTCTACCAACTCGTCTAGCGCGCTGCGACCGAATATTTGATAGACGCGGTCGGCTTGGCGCTCTACTGGAGCGGCGTGGAGAATTTCTTGCGTCGGAGTCTTCAGCACGAAATGCGTTTCGGGATGTGCGAGAGCGTAGTGCGTGACTAGTGAGGCGATGTGGCCTAGCTCGGTGGTTTCGGATTTCAGGAATTTGCGGCGGGCTGGGACGGAATAGAAAAGATCGCCTACGTTGATGCAGGTGCCTGTCGGAAGGCCGGCTGGCTTTACGCTGATTAATTTTCCGCCGGCGAATTCTACGCGGGTGCCTTCCTGGCCTTCGCCGTTGCTGGTTTCTAGGACTAGGCGCGAGACTGCTGCTATCGACGGTAGCGCTTCGCCTCGGAAACCTAGCGTGGCGATGGAGAGTAGATCGTCGGCGGTGCGCAGCTTTGACGTGGCGTGGCGCTCGAAGGCCAGCAGGGCGTCGTCTCGATTCATGCCGGTCCCGTCGTCGGTGATGCGGATGAGGCGCTTGCCGCCGGATTCTACTTCGATGCGGATTGAGCGGGCGTTGGCGTCCAGGGCGTTTTCTAGGAGTTCTTTTACTACGGAGGCTGGGCGTTCTACTACTTCGCCTGCGGCGATTTTGTTGGCTACGGTTTCCGGGAGTATGCGGATGTTGGACATTTACCGGCTTTGATTCCTTGTGAGCTTTTTGTGAATCATGCTGTTCATTCTACCCTCAGCGGCTAAAGCCGAGGGCATCTTGCTGCTGGTCGGCACGGCTGAAGCCGTGCCCTGACGAAGCTTCCGAGGAGGCATCTGGGAATTTCTGCTTCGCCCCGTAAGGCTCGTGCTGCTTTTATTTGGTGCTTTCATGGAGCTCATCCTGCTCATCTTGTTTCAGGCTGTGCAGGAACGTGCGCGTTGCGAACGGGGACGCTATGAATACTACCAGCACCATTGCCGCTGCGAGCCAGTGCGGAAATTCTGGTAGCTGCACGACGATCATTAGCAGGAAGCCGATGGTAACGCCTAGCGCGAGCAAAACTAGAAATTGGGCGCGGGCCTTTAGTCTGCGCATCTGCCAGACTGCTATTGCTACTGCTCCGGCGAAGGCGATTGCCGCGATGATGGCCGTTGGGGGACGGAGCAATTCCCTACTCCTTATTGCTGCTTTTGATTGCCAGGCCCAGATCATCTAGTTGCGCGGCGTCTACTGTCGACGGCGATTCGGCCATTAAATCTTGGGCTGCTGTGGTTTTTGCGAAGGCGATTACTTCGCGTAAGGATTTTTCGCCTGCTAGCAGCCCTACTATGCGATCGATCCCTAACGCGATCCCACCGTGGGGCGGCGTGCCGTAGGTTAGCGCGTCCAGGAAGAAGCCGAAACGCTGGCGTTGTTGTTCTTCGCTTAGGCCTAGGGCTTTGAACATTCTTTCTTGGATGTCCTGGCGGTGGATTCTTATGCTGCCTGAGCCTAGCTCCACTCCATTTAGGACTAGGTCGTAGCCTTTCGAGCGGCACTCCCAGGGGGCGGTTTCGATTTTATCTAGATCTTCTTCTAATATTCCTGTGAACGGGTGCTGGGCGCTTATCCATTGCTTTTCGGTTTCGCTCCATTCGAATAGGGCGAAGCCGGTGATCCAGAGAAATTCCCAGCGAGTGCGATCGATTAGATTTAGTTTCTCGCCCAGGTGGAGGCGGAGTTGGCCTGCTACGTTTAGGCTTGTGTCGCTGTGGGGGATTTGTTGTTTGGCGGTGACGGCTACGATTAAGTCGCCCGCTTTAGCGCCTACTTTCGCGGCTAACTCCTTTAGCTTTTCTGCGCCTAGATTTTTTTCTAGCGAGGACGTTACGGCGTCCGCGGTTACTTTGATTGTATAGACGCCTTTTGCGCCGGCAGATTTTGCTTGTTCGGCTAACTCGTCGAGTTGCTTGCGCGACCACGTCGCGGCGCCGGGGGCTACTACGGCCTGAACGTTGCCTTCGAAGCCGAATGTGGGGCGGGCTGGCTCGAAGAATTCTGTTACGTTCTGCAGTTCCATGCCGAAACGCATGTCTGGCTTGTCGGAGCCGAAGCGGCGCAGGGCTTGGTGATAATCGAGATGATGGAATGGACCTTTTACTTTCACGTCGATTACCGCGAGCGCTCGCTCCATTACTTTTTCGATGGTTTCGAAAATGTCTTGTTGGCGCGGGAACGACATTTCCAGATCGAGTTGGGTGAATTCTGGTTGGCGATCGGCGCGCAGGTCTTCGTCGCGGAAACACTTTACGATTTGGAAATAGCGATCGAGGCCGGAGATCATCAATATCTGTTTGAATATTTGGGGGGATTGCGGCAACGCGTAGAACTGGCCGTGATGGACGCGACTGGGGACTAGATAGTCGCGAGCGCCTTCGGGAGTGGAGCGCGTCAGCATCGGCGTTTCTACTTCGTAAAAGCCCAGCTCGTCTAGCGTTTTGCGGATTTCGAGGACCACGCGGTGGCGCAACGCTAGATTGGCGTGCGGTTTTGGGCGGCGCAGATCTAGGTAGCGGTAACGGAGGCGGGTTTCTTCGTTGGCGGTGATTTCGTTTTCGATTTGGAAGGGCGGGGTCTTCGAAGTATTGAGTAGATGGAGTTCAGTGGCGATCACTTCTACTTCACCCGTCGCAATTTCCGGATTGGGCTTTTGGCGTTTTATTACTTGGCCTTTTATGGCTACTACGAACTCGCTGCGTAGTTGTTCGGCTTTGGCGTGGATGTGCGGATGGTCTTCTTTGTTGACTACGATTTGGGCGATGCCTTCGCGGTCGCGTAGATCGATGAAGATTAGCTGGCCTAGATCGCGGCGGCGATGGACCCAGCCCATGATTACGACTTCGGCGCCGGCGTCGTTGGCGCGCAGGGCGCCGCAGTAATGGGTGCGTTTCAGATTGCCTAGTGAATCGAGCATCGTGTGTGCGGTTTCCTCTACGTTTGGCGTGTTTCTCTTAGATGTTCGAGCAACCCTGCTTCGGAGTATTTTTGCTGCCGGCCGTCGGCTAGGTGCTTTAGCGTTAGTTGGCCGGAGGCTACCTCGTCTTCGCCGATGATCAGAGCGTATCGCGCGCCCAGTTTGTCGGCCAGACCGAGAGATTTCTTGAATTTCATTTCTTCTGGCGGCAACTCTACTGCAAAACCTGAATCGCGCAGCTTTCTGGCTAGCTTTACGGCGGGCGCGTAGGATTTTTCGCCCATCCAGGCTACGTACACGTCGAGGCCTTTTTTTGCGGCGGCTTTGCCTGTTTCTTGCAGCGAGAGAATTAGGCGATCGGTGCCGATGGCGAAGCCGATTCCCTTTGTTGGCGGGCCGCCTAGCAATTCTACCAAGCCGTCGTAGCGTCCGCCGCCGCAGACGGCATTTTGCGAGCCGAGGCCTGGGGCTACGATTTCGAAGGTGGTGCGCGTGTAATAGTCGAGGCCACGAACCAGGCGCCAATTGATTTCGTAAAGGATGCCGCGGAGTTTCAGTTCGTCTTGGAGTTTGGCGAAATGGGTGCGGCAGCTATCGCAGAGATGATCGGCTATGCGCGGGAGATTTTCGATTATGGCTTGCTCTTCTGGGAGCTTGGAATCGAGCACGCGTAACGGATTTGTTTCGATGCGGCGCTGGCTGTCTGGGCCTAGTTGAGCTTTTACTTTTTGCAGCTCGGCGCGGAGCAGCTCGATGTATTGCGGGCGGCAGTTTTTGTCGCCTATGGAATTTACGGAGAGCGTGGCGTTCGCCAGGCCTGCTTTTTCGAAGAAGGCCAGGAGCATTTCGATGACTTCGGCGTCGATGGCTGGGGCGTCGGATTGGCCGAGGACCTCCGCGCCGATTTGATAGAACTGGCGGTAACGGCCCTTTTGCGGGCGTTCGCGGCGGAACATGGGGCCCATGTAATGCAGCTTTACGTTGCCGGGGAGCGTTTGCATGCCGTGTTCGATGTACGCGCGGCAGACGCTCGCGGTGGCTTCTGGTCGAAGCGAGATCGAGGAATCGTCGCGATCTTCAAACGTGTACATTTCTTTTGCGACTACGTCGGTTTCGGCGCCGATGGAGCGGGCGAAGAGTTCGGTTTGTTCGAAGATTGGCGGGCGGATTTCGTTGAAGTTGTAGCTGGCGAAGACTTCGCGGGCGGTTTGCTCTACTTGATTCCACAGAGTGGAATCTGGGGGGAGGATGTCGCGGGTGCCTTTGATGGCTTGGAATTTCATTTTTAGTTGGTCGCGCGTGTGTCGGAGCGCGCGGGTGAAATTATTTACCTCGGTTCGTTTGTCGTGTGACGTTCGTGCGACATGTCGCACAGCGGGCGCAGCAAGCCAGCGCCCCTACGAATGCTTCTAGCTTACTGCTTGGCGATACGTTTCCTTGTACTCGATGTAATGGGCGGCGTAGGCGTCTATTGATGCTTGATCTTCATTTGTTAGCGCGCGGCGGAATTTTCCTGGGTGGCCCATGAATAGGCTGCCTGGGGCTACTTCCGTGCCTTCGGGGACTAGCGTGCCGGCGGCTACTATGCTGCCTGTGCCGATTTTGGCGCCGTTGAGGATGATGGAGCCCATGCCGATCAGGCAGCGCGATTCTATTGTGCAGCCGTGGAGGATTACGCCGTGGCCGATCGTTACGTTGTCGCCTAGCGTTAGTGGATGCAGGTTGCGCATTACGTGCAGGACTGAGCCGTCTTGTACGTTGGTGCGCTTGCCTATGCGGATCCAATGGACGTCACCGCGGATTACTACGCCGGGCCAGATGCTGGAATCTTCGCCTATGGAGACGTCGCCGATTATTACGGCGGAATCGTCTATGTAGGTGCCTGCGCCGATTTCCGGCGTGTGATTTTGATACTTGCGGATCAAGCTGGGACTCCTGGTTTGGCGCGCACAGGCGGGCGCTAGCGCACCAAGACGAATAGCGAAATTATCATAGGGCTTCAGGTCAAACAAGAACGACGGACGCTAGTCATCCGCTTTACTTCGCCGATTTGGCTTTCTTGCTGCCGCGTTTTCGCTGGCTTGATACTTGGCCGCCTTCATGATTCGACGCAAGATGTTTCTGGTATGTCAGCTCGCAGCATGGGACTATGTGAACGACTCGGCCACCACGATGGCACAGGCACTTGCAGCTATTCGATATGCCGAGGAGGCGCTGGAGGTGTTCCGCGTGCTTCACAAAATTTGTACTACGGGGCCGGCGGGTTTTGCGCTATTTGCTTCGGCGGCGCGCGCGGCTACTTTTCTGGCTACGGCGTAGATGCTCGGGCTGCCCGGGGCGTCTTCGCCTTGAGCGGCTACTGGTTGGCCGGTGTCGCCACCTATGCGGATTTTGGGCTCGATTTCGATCTCGCCTAGGAAGGCTATGCCGAAGATTTGGGCCATTTTTTGGCCTTCGCCGTGTCCGAAGACGTCTATGCGGCCTTGGCAATGGGGGCAATTGAAATAGCTCATGTTTTCTACCACGCCGAGGATTTCTACGTTTACTTGACGGAACATTTCTACGGCTTTGCGGACGTCGGCTATTGCTACTATCGACGGGGTGGTTACGATTACTGCGCCGGTTAAGGCTACCGATTGGATCAGCGTTAGTTGGACGTCGCCTGTGCCTGGCGGCAGATCTACGATCAGATAATCCAGTTCGCCCCATTGAACGCTGCGCAGGAATTGCTGGATCACGCTGTGTAGCATGGGGCCGCGCCAGATTAGCGGCTTATCCCCTGGATTTAGCAGGCCCATGGAAATCATTTTTATTCCGTAGGCTTCTACCGGGATGATGGTGCGTTCGTCCATGGCTTTCGGTTGCTCGTTGGTGCCTAGCATTACAGGGACGTTTGGGCCGTACACGTCCGCGTCCATTAGGCCTACTTTGTTGCCCATTTGTTTTAGGGCCAGAGCTAGGTTTACGGCTACCGTGGTTTTTCCTACGCCGCCTTTGCCGCTGGCTACTGCTATTAGATTTTTTACTCCTGGGATGGGGGCTTTGTCGGGCATTTTTTCCTCGCTGACAATGATAAGGCGCGTGGAGATTGGCGGCAAGTTTGGGCGGTGGGCGGTCGCCGCACGAACGCGGCTGGCCCGGCATAAAGCGCGGGCCCTACGTTTGCGGTTGCCGCGTGGTGAGTCCGTCCGCGTTTTCTGGCTTTGGGTTTTTTCGGGGATCGTAAGATGCCGGCAGGGACGCCAGCGCTACTTTGAGTCACTTTGCGCTGAGTGCTCGCTCCACGTTAGAATATAGGCTTGCAGCGTTTGGTACTTCGACGGCGTCTAATACACTGACATTATGGAATTCGATCGAATAATCAATCGAGTTGTTGCTCGCTTTATCGGCACTAAGCATGAGCGCGATATTAAGCGCATTGTGCCGATTGTGGCGTCTACCAACGTGCTGGAGCCTGAGATGCAAGGGCTTAGCGACGCTGAGATTGCCGAGCGGGCTGCTGCTTTGAAGGCCAAGGTTACGGCGCGGCTTGCTGGCGTTGAGCCTGCGGACACCGATTACAAGGTGAAGCTGCAGGAGGCGCTCGAGGAAGTGGTGGTGCCGGCGTTTGCGCTGGTGCGCGAAGCGGGACGCCGGAAGCTTTCGATGCGGCATTTTGATGTGCAGTTGATTGGCGGGATTGTGCTGCATCAGGGCAAGATTTCGGAGATGAAGACTGGTGAGGGCAAGACGCTCGTCGCTACCTTGCCTGCGTTTTTGAATTCGCTGGCTGGGCGCGGCGTGCATATCGTTACCGTGAATGATTATTTGGCGCGGCGCGATGCGGAGTGGATGAGCCCGATTTATAAATTGCTGGGATTGACCGTTGGCGTGATCGTGCACGATCTGGATGACGCGCAGCGGCGGGCTGCTTATGGCGCGGACATCACTTACGGCACGAACAACGAATTCGGCTTCGATTATTTGCGCGACAACATGAAGTACGATTTGAAGGATTGCGTGCAGCGCGGACACCAATTCTGCATCGTCGACGAAGTGGATTCGATTTTGATTGACGAGGCGCGCACCCCGCTGATTATTTCCGGGCCGGCGGAGGAATCCACCGACAAGTATTACCGCATCGACAAAATCATCCCGAAATTGATTCTGGACATCGATTACACGCTGGATGAGAAGCATCGCACCGCTACGCTTACCGAAGAGGGCGTTTCGAAATGCGAGCGCTTGCTGGGTCTAGGGAATCTTTACGATCCGGCCAACATGGAATTGATTCACCACGTCTATCAGGCGTTGCGGGCGCATACGCTCTATCAGAAGGACGTGGATTACGTGGTGAAGGAAGGCGAAGTCATCATCGTCGATGAATTTACCGGGCGGCAGATGCCCGGACGGCGCTGGTCGGATGGATTGCATCAGGCTGTGGAGGCTAAGGAAGGGGTGAAGATCGAGCGGGAGAATCAGACGCTTGCCACCATTACCTTCCAGAATTATTTCCGGATGTACAAAAAGCTTTCCGGCATGACCGGTACCGCCGAAACGGAAGCCGCGGAATTCGAGAAGATTTACAAGCTGGATGTGGTGGCGATTCCTACGAATAAATCGTTGATCCGGCACGAATTTCAGGACGTGGTTTACCGCACTGAGGCGGAAAAATTCGAAGCGGCGGTGAATGGAATCATTCAGGAAGATGGGACGAAGACTGGCGGGATCCGGCAATATTTCGAATCCGGGCAGCCAGTGCTGGTGGGCAGCATTTCGATTGAGAAATCGGAGAAGATTGCGGAATTGCTGCGGAAATTTGGGATACCGCACCAGGTGCTCAACGCGAAGCAGCACGAGCGCGAGGCGAAAATTATTGCGCAAGCTGGTCGGAAGGGCGCGGTTACGGTCTCGACGAACATGGCCGGCCGCGGTACCGACATTTTGCTTGGTGGAAATCCTGAGGCGATGACCCGCGAGCATTTCTTGAAGAACAAGCTCGCGATTCCTTACGCGCCTGCTGGAGCCGTGATCGGTGGAAATGGGGCCAATAGCGAAACGCCCGCCGAAGCGGAGACCGGTGCTCCGGGTACCGGCGCGATTTCCGCGCAGTCTGGCGGTGGAGCTTCCGGTTCTACGGCTGCGACGCTCGCGGCGCCCGCAGCGAGCGTGCCGATGGTGCTCTTCCAACAGGAAGGCAGAATTTTCCAGGTTCCGGCGGATCAATGGAAGCCGGTTTACGACCAGTTCGCCGAGCAGTGCAAAGCGGAACACGATGAAGTGATCGCCATGGGCGGCTTGCACATTCTTGGCACCGAGCGGCATGAAGCGCGGCGCATTGATAACCAGCTTCGCGGGCGCGCTGGCCGGCAGGGCGACCCTGGGGCTTCGCGATTCTTCCTTTCGCTCGAAGATGATTTGCTGCGGATTTTCGGCGGCGAAAAAGTTAAGGCCATGATGCATTGGCTGGGCATGACCGAAGGCGTGCCCATTGAATCGAAATTGATCAGCAAGCGCATTGAGAACGCACAGAAAGCTGTTGAGGCGCAAAACTTCGAGGCTCGCAAACATCTTCTTGAGTACGACGATGTGATGAACAAGCAGCGCGAAACGGTTTATTCGCTGCGGCGCGGGGTGCTCGAAGGCGCGGATCAAAAGGAATACATTCTCGAACGCGCCGACAGCATTGCCATGGACCTTGCCGAGAAATATTGCCCGCGCGAGATTAACCCTGGGCAGTGGAATGTCACTCAATTCTCGAATGAAATTCTGAATCAGTTCGGCATGGACGCCAAGGCTGTCGGCATCGATTTCCTGCGCGTGAATCACGATGAAGTGGTGAATACGCTGCTGGATCGGATGCACGCTCGCTATGAAGAGAAGGAACAGCTCTTTGGCGCGCAGGTGCTGCGATGGCTCGAGCGGCGCATATTGCTTGATATCGTTGATACCCAGTGGAAAGACCATTTGCTTACCTTGGATCACTTGAAGGAAGGCATTGGGCTGCGCGGTTATGGGCAAAAAGATCCGCTCGTTGAATTCAAGCGCGAGGCATTCACGCTTTTTGAAGAAATGATGGACCGGATCGACACGGAATCGGTGCGGTTTTTGTTCTTGGTGCGTCCGGCGGAAGGCGAACAGGCTCCGCAGCAGGCTGCCGGCACTCCGGAGCCGGCGCGGCCGAAGCAATTCGGGATTCAGCAGCAGCTTGAAAAGCGCCAGCAGCGGCAGCAGAAAGATCTGCAATTTCAGGCTGGGCCGGCGCAGGCGGAAGCGCCGAAACCGGTGCGCGCTGGTGCTAAAGTCGGACGCAACGATATGTGCCCGTGCGGCTCCGGGAAAAAATACAAGAAGTGCCATGGGGCAAACGCTTAGCGAGAAATTGGGCTGACGGTTTTATTCCTCCGAACGGATTTTTTCGCCGGTTAATTGAAATCCACGAGAGATCGACAAATCTCACCTCAGCGGCTAAAGCCGTGTTTGTTGCGGCAATTGTGGCATGACTAAAGTCATGCCCTGACAAGGCTTCCGCTGCGGAATTGCGGCGGCTAACGCGACTACGGGTATTGCGTCTGAACATTTTGGGGGCTGCTTGCGTATCTATCGCGGGGCGGTAGTCTATCTGCGAATAAGGAGTGAACTATGCGAATTGGTTCTCGTTGGGGGATTAGTTTTGCAGCGATGGCGTTGGCAATTTTCGCTCTTGCGTCCGTTGCGGCGCGGCCGGCGCTGGCCGATAGCGAGGGGCATTTTGACAAGACGCTGACGGTTACTGGGACGGTGGATTTGGACGTTCAGACGGGATCGGGAGACATTACCGTGCATGCAGGCGATGCGGGGCGCGTGGAAATTCACGCCACGATTCGAGCGAGTGGCCGGCATTTGGGCGGCGACATCGATGCGCGCATCAAGCAGATTGAAGACAATCCGCCAGTGCAGCAGGAAGGAAACGCGATTCACATCGGCGGCGGCGATCGCAGTTTGTTCGAGAATATTTCGATCAGCTACGAAATCAAGACGCCCAAGGAAACTCATCTGCGCTCAAAGTCCGGCTCGGGCGATGAAGATGTGGAGGGAATTTCCGGACCGGTGGATGCGGCCAGCGGTTCGGGATCGTTGAAAGTTCACGATATCGGGGATGAGGTTCACGCGACGACTGGATCTGGCGACGTTGACATCGAGAACGCGCACGGGAAGGCTCGCGTCAGCTCGGGTAGCGGTTCGATCCGCGCAACCGGAATTGCGGGGGCGCTTTCTGTTTCGACGGGAAGCGGCTCGGTGAAGCTGGAGCAGACGGCTGCTGGTGATGTGGAAGTGAATACAGGGTCGGGCGAAGTGGAATTGAATCACGTGAAAGGTGCCGTGCGCGTTTCGACTGGAAGCGGCAGCATTCACGCCGACGGCGAGCCTGCCGGTCCTTGGCGGTTGCATACGGGTTCGGGCGACGTGACGGTGAAACTGCCGGAGACGGCTTCGTTTGAACTTGCTGCGCACACGAGTAGCGGCTCGATTGCTACGAAACGCGAAGTTGCCGTGTCCGGCAATGTCAATCCGCACGAGCTCCGCGGGAAGGTTGGCAGTGGCGGCGTGCTTGTGGATTTGAATACGAGTTCGGGTTCGATCCGCATCGATTAAATCTTCGCAGAACGGGCGTTCCTTTTGTGCGGCCGAAGGGGCGCCCACTGCCTTCATCCCGCAAGATGTGATATTTTTGTGCGCGGCTTCATACTCCGTTAGTAATCACTCGCAGTGACTCGCACAGAAGCAAAAGGTTATGCCATGACGGCGACGGAGACTCGGCACTGCCGAATCGCGGACTGCATCGCGGAAGTGCCTCCGGCGCTTCGAGCGGGAGCCGTGTGCCTCGATCATTTTCTCGACGAGGCATTTGCGCGGGCGGATTCCGCGCTGGAGAAATGCCGTTGCGGAGAATTGATCGATGCGGGGACGCTGGAGTGGCTTTTTGCCGATGTGCAGATCACTTTGAATGCGCTTTCGGAAGTGGCGCGTACGCGCGATCTTGCTCAACAAAGCAAGATTCTGGAGTTGTTGCTTTGCGTGGCTAATTTGAACGAATATGTGGCACATCATTCGGTGCAAGCTTCGCATCTAAGTTGATCGTGCGCGGTTTTGGGCCGGGAAAACTGTGCTTTGCGGGCGGCGTTACGGACACTAGGATAGGCCACATGGCTCCAGATTCTTTGCCACAGTGCGAGTTCGAGTCGGACAAGTTGGCCGTGCGGCTGCGCTTTTCGGGGCCTGCGGATGTCGCGACCATTACTCCGGTGGTTTCGTGGGTGATGGATTTCGTGAAAGAGATGGGTTGCGCGGTGGGCAAGGAATGGGAAGTGGAAATTGCGTTGCGCGAGGCGCTGGCGAATGCGATGGTGCATGGGTCGAAGCGCGATCCTTCGAAGAAAGTGGAATTTTGCGTGGCGATTGATAACGATCGCGGGTTGTTGATCGTGGTGCGAGACCAGGGCGAGGGCTTTGATCCGTCGGCGATCCAGGAACCGGTGGTGGGGCAGAATCTCTATTCCGATCATGGACGCGGCATTTTCCTGATCAACCAGCTCATGGACGAAGTGAAGTTTGAGCGCGGCGGCACCGAGATCCGCATGCGAAAGCGTTAATACCCTCTTGTCTGTCTTGCCTTGAATTTCCTCCTGTGTGGCTCCAAGCTGGATGTCACGTAAGTTGAGACATCCATGACTGAACAAGACCCGACTGTCGAAAAATTTAAAGTTGTCGAGCCGCAGATTCCTGGGGTGCCGGTGGCGAAAAAGCCTGCGGCTGGCTCGACTACGGGCACGAATCTTCCGATTGCCGTGTGGCTGACCATTGCGATTGGGGCAGTTTTGATGGTCGGAGCTTCGTTTTTCTGGTGGTTCTCGTTGGCTTCGAAGAGGGCGGACCGTAGTTCGGCGGAAGTTCCACCGGCGGTCGTGACTCCCGCGGCTGCGCCGATTGCGCCTGTGGAAAAAGTGGCGCAAGGGCCGGGCGAAATTGCTTCGATCTCGGAATTGGCTGCGCCATGGTCATCGAAGTCGTTTGTGATGCAGGATCCGGTGACGAAACTGAGTGTGCCGGCGACGGTGGTGAAATTACCGGGCGGGGCTTATTGGGGATTTTCGATGATCGAGCCGTTCGGGCAATGTCATTTGGAATATATAACCGACATGAAGCGACTGAAATCTTACTACGGTTTCGAGGCGAGCCATCCGATGGTGGGGGATCCCTGTAGCCGGAGCGTTTTTGATTTGACGAAGTATGGGCCGGGGATTGATGGGCTGGTGCGTGGGGAGATGGTGCAGGGTTCGGGATTGCGGCCGCCGATGGCGATTGAGGTGAAGGTGCAGGGGGGCAAGATTGTTGCTTTGCGGATGGAATAGTTAATTCTTCTTTGCGAGAAATTCTTCGGCGAATTAAGACTGGCCTACGAATTTTGGATTTGAGATACGCCGCAAGTTCTACACTCCAAAACTTTTTGCAACTTAGGTAACGTTTTCGATCGCGTTACTCGGAGCGGGCGAGCCCAAGCCATCGCCCCTACGAAAGAAAAGGCTACCGTGCGCGCAAAATCCGGTTTGGCGTTTACTCGGGGGCCGAAGTGCGGGAGGGTCTGAAGACCCTCCCCTACGGGCTGCGCTGCTCCGTGCGTTTAATCGGTTAGTTCTTCTACTGCGCCGGCTATGAAGACTGGTTGGCTTGTTGCCGGGTTGATTAGGACGAAGCCTACGACTCGCAGCGAGATTCCCGTTTGGCCTTGCAGCGCGCTAAGGCCGGTTAGGTTGATGAAGTTGGTTGCGTCTGTGGTCATCACTGTTAGCGGTTGCGGTAATAGAACGCCCGCCGTCCAGTTGTCATTCAGTTGAAAACTTCCTGTGTTGCCTTGCTGCACTACTACATTTCCTGCGAGAGTGCCGGCTTGACCTTGGCGGCGCAGGACTACGCGGTGCGGAGTCAGAGTCGACGTGCCGTTGTTCGTGGTTAGGGCGCCGCCGATCGAGACGCGCTGACCTGGCGCGAGCGCCGAATTGTTGAAGAGCAGCGTGGTGAGCGGCAGCTTGATGTGGCCGATGCGATATTTTTCTGTGCCGTCGAGTGTGAGGGCGGCGATATCGCCGGGCGAGATGCCGTCGATAGCCGGTAGCTCATCGCGGACGTAGAGATCGGCTAGTGTGGCCGGGCCCGTTGGCGGATTCACACTGGTGAGCAGGCCGCCGAGATAGAAGCCGTTGTCGGAGATGACGTTGACTTCGGTTGCGTCGATCGCATGCGTGACTGCATCGATCTGGCCGGTGAGCGAGACGATTGTGTTTGTGGTGAATGAGCTGATCGGCTCGGTGGGATCATCGAGAATCGTGTTGCTGTCGGTCGTGACGTTCCACTGGCGCCCGTGCGGGCCTTGCACCATGAACGAATTCGCGCCGGTTACGCCTACCACTCCTGCTGCGAAATCGTCGATGGAGACTTCAGAGTCAGTGGCATTGTGGAGAGAAAGCTGGAATATGGGATTGATCGTGCCGGTGACTTGGCCGTTGCTATCGACGGCTAGAGATTTGCGTAGATCGAATTCCATGCGCAGGCCGTCAAGATCGCCATTGTTCACCGTGAACGGTTGAGCAAAGGTCACGGTGACCATGTTGGTGGAGAGTGTGCCGTTGATGGTGTTGATCGCGGGCGGAGTTTGCGTGGTATCGATAAAGCCGATGACAGGATTCGCGATGGTTACGGTAGCGCTGACGTAGGTGCCAGTCGGCACTGAGGTGAGATCGACCATTTGGTGCAGTCCGCTCAGTTGCGCGAAGTCGACGAGTTCGGATTGTGAAAGAACGCTTACGTCGGTGGTGCCGTTGTTAACCGTCACGCCCGTCAAATTGATCTGGCACGAGACGATGCTGGGAAGCGGCGCGTCGGTGGCTACGCTAAAAATCGAGTCGGATTGCTGGGGCGGAGGCGTGGTGGTGTTGGAGTTACCCGCGCCGCCGCTGCAGGCTGAAATTAAAAGCAAAGGCAAAATTGCGAAAAGAATTTGGACACACTTCGACTGTTTCATTCTCAGTACTCCTTCTAAGATATGGATGATTGCGGAGGGCGGTGCTCTAGGTGGCCCCGATTCCCTCTTGAGGATCAAACCCGGCATGGCGAAAAAAGTTCCGGAATTTGACGGGATTTTGGCGAGGGGTGGAGGCGGAAATTTAGTACCAGTCGAAAAAGGGCAGCTATCCGGGTGGTCTTGGCATCCAAGTGGAAGAGTCGCGCGCGGCGATTTCAGGGCCACCTGGAGTGATTTGCGGCCTGTTTTAACGGGAGAAAGTATTCATGCGACGTCGGTTCGTACTCGCGCTCACAGTGGCGGCTCTTGGCTTAGGAATTGGTTGCGCGAAGGGGCTTAGCGATGCTGGGTTGGCCCAGAATATCAAAACGCAGATTTCCGCGGATCAGCAGCTTAAGAATTCCAGCCTGAATGTCAGCGTGAGCCAGGGCGTTGCTACTTTGTCCGGCAATGCTTCCGACGATTCGGCGCGGCTGGAGGCTTACAAAGTTGCGGCGCAAACGCCGGGTGTGAAGAGAGTGGACGATCAGATGTCGACTGTCTCAGCGCCGCCGCAGGCTGCGGACATTTCGCAACCTGCTCCGCCGGCCGCTACTACGTCGGCGCCGGTGAGCGAGCAGCCCAAGGCTGATCGGAAATCGAAGCGTCACACTGCAGAAGAGAAGAATTCGGATTCGAGTTCGCAGGCGTCCGACGCGAGCAACGTTCCAGCTTCCGCTAGTGAATCTGCTGCAGCGACGCCCGCCGAATCGCCGGCGCCTCCCGTCGATGCAACACAGCCCGCGAATAATGATTCGGCCGATGCACCTGCTCCGGCTGCCTCGCCGGCGGTGGCCGCCGATGCCGCCCCAGGGGCGCCGGAACCGAAGGACATTGAGATTCCTGCCGGGACAACGATTCGCGTGCGCATGATTGATCCGGTGAATTCTTCGGTGAACAAGACGGGGGAAGTTTTCCACGCATCGCTGGAATATCCAATCGTCGTCGACAATCAGCCCGTCGTCCCGAAGGGAGCTGACGTTTACATTCGATTGACGCGAGCTAGTTCGGCAGGAAGCGTGAGCGGCCGGAGCGAGTTGCATCTGGAATTGGTGAAGCTCGATTATGCGGGACGCTCTTACTCGCTGGTGAGCAGCACGTCGAGCGTGGTGGGCGGTTCGAAGGGGAAGAAGACCGCGACGTCCGTCGGTGCGGGAGCGGTGATTGGCTCGATTATCGGCGCGATTGCCGGAGGCGGAAGGGGCGCGGCGATTGGCGCTGGCGTAGGCGCGGCCGGCGGCGGCGTTTACGCTGCCAGCACTAAAGGCGAGCAGGTGAAGGTGCCGGCGGAAACGCTTTTGGATTTTAAGTTGGAGCAGGCGGCGACGATCACGGTGCCGCCGCATACGGGTTTGTCTGGCGATTGAGTATCTGCGTCAGGCTCTACTGGGAGTTTTTCTCGAGCTTCTGGAGTTTTTCGCGGGCCTCTTTGTCGGTCGGATCCAGTTCCAGTGCGGCGTGATATTGCTCGGCGGCTTGTTGGCGCTTCCCTTCCTGTTCGTAGAGGCGGCCGAGCCAGTTGCGGGCGGAGGCATGCGAGGGCCAATCGCTGCGCGGCGGGGTATTCGCGAGGTAGGCTTTCAGCAAAGGCTCCGCGGCGCTCAATTGCGTGCCGGTGAGAATGCGCTGGATGGCGCGGTAATAGCCAATGCGCGGATCTCCCGGTTTTAGTTTTTCCGCGGCTTGAAGAGCAGGTTCCATTTCTGCGGCTTTTCCCAGGTTTCGATAAAAAGAAGCGATTTCGAAATAGGCATCGACGCGGTCGACTTTTGATTCGAGGATCTGGTGGTACTCGTTTTCGGCTAGCTCATTTTTCTTGAGCGCCTCGCGATCGTAAAGGGCGAGGGCCAAGTGGCCCCTTACCGGATCGACGGCAGCGATTGCTGTGGCCTGCTCGCGTGCGTCATCTTTATTTCCGCCGACGACCCATGGTGCCTGCAATTCGAACTCTTCGAGATCGCGGCGCGCATCGAGATTTGAAGGATTCAGGCGAACGGCCTCTTCGAATTCCTTTTTCACCTTGCGCGCGAGCGAAAAGCTTCGCTCGCGGTCGGCTTGCTCGCCATAACTCCTGCCGAGCCACAGGTGATAATCGGAATTTTTGGGATCGATTTGCACGGCGTGTTCGGCGTGCTCGGCGGCATTATCGAAATCTCTCTGTTCGTAGTATGTGCGCGCCAACCAGAATTGCGCTTCGGCATCGTTGGAATTCCGCGCGACAACATTGTTCAGGGTGGTTGCGGCAGCCGCATAGTTCCCGAGATCAAATAGATGGCGGGCTTGATTTAACTCTGGGCTTGAGTTGGCGCCGGCCTGACTCGCAGCGGGTGTGGAAGTTGGCGATGCGCAAAAGAATATGGCAAGAGCGAAGATTGAAATTCGGAATAACAATCGGCTCATCGAAGTCCTCTCATTTCGCGTCCGCAGTGCGGACAATTTATTTCGCGTCCGCGGAGCGAACGACCATTCCGTCCTTGAGGTCGGTTTCCCCCGGAATAGCGACACGATCGCCGTCCGAGAGGCCGGAGAGGACCTCGTATTTTGAAGCACTGGCAATGCCTATGGTGATATCGCGGCGGCGCAAGCGGCCATCCTCGACGCGAAAGACATAACGCTCGGCGCCATCAACGCGAACGGCAGCGCGCGAGACGGACAACACATTTGTTCTCTCGCGCACCAGAATCCGCACTTCAACATTTACGTTCGGCAGCAACTCAAGTTTATCGTTATCTACCGAGCAGAGCACTTCGCCAACGCTGCGATTTCCATGCGCGATTACTTGCTTGGGAATCTGGATTGTGCGGCCGGTCCAGTCGCGATTCGGCATCGCGTCCCAGGTGATGTGCACTTCTTGATCCGGCGCGAGAAAGCCCAGATCGGGCTCGTCGACGAACGCGCGCACTTGAACTTTGTGCAGATCAGCCATGTCGGCGATTTCCTGGCCGATGGTGACGTAATCGCCTGCGCGCACCGAAAGTGCATAGAGCGTGCCATCGACGGGCGAAGTGATCGTGGCGGATTTTACTTTTTCTTCGAGGGAGCGAACTTGTGCTTCGTCCTGCTGCACGCGCAAGGTGAGCCGCTCGACATCGAGCGATGCGCGATGCGTCAAATCATCTCGTCGTTTCTGTAGCGACTCGAGCGTCGCACGCGCTGTGGCGAGTTCGAGCCCGTTCTTGTCAATTTCTGCCTGCGTGGCCGCCTGCTTGGCTTGCAGTTGCTGTAGGGCTTGGCGCGTTTGTTCGAGGCTGGCGACCTGCGCTTGCGCTTTGCCGAGCTCGCCATCGAGTTGCGCGATTTCGCTGGGATTGCCGCCGGTGCGCGCGTTCCGTAAATCGGATTGTGCCGAAAGCAAATCGGCGCGCGCGGCAGCGAGCTGCGCCTGGGCATCGCTGGAATTTAGCGTGAGAATGCGTTGGCCTTTGCGGATGGGTTGGCCTTCGGTGGCATCGACGGTCAAAACAAAAGCGGCGATCTGCGCGCGAACAACGTAGGCGTTTACTGGCTCAACTTTTCCGTTGCTTTCGATGGCGGCGTCGAGCTTGTCATGCGAGACTTTCACAACTTGCACTTCTGGCGCATTGCCACGGCCTGCCAGCCCGATGACCAGCACCACCGCCAACACTGCCGCGCCGCCGCCCCAAATCCAGCCACGGCCCTTGCCCGGCTCCGAATTACCGTTTCGATTGTTCATTCCAGGGCGCTTCTTGAGATGTCATCGAATTGTAGCAGAGCGTATCGCCGGTTGCCTACGAAGCGCGGCGAAGTCGCCACCCGCCCCTGCTATCAAGATGCTGGTGGGGTTTGACGAGATGCCAATTAGTTGCGGGAGGCGGACGTGCTTGCCGAGGCGCGTCCGTGATAAAATCCTTTTATGATCGAACCACACGCTACCCACGCGCCGGCCGAGACGACCGCTGACGGCAAGCCTAAGCCGAAGATTCATCGCGTGTGCATCGGCTGCAATAATATGTTCCTGGTGACGATGGACAACTACGAAGCGAAGCATTGCCCCGTTTGCCATAAAGGCTAGGCTGCTAGCCGAACGTCAACGCCGAAAACCCATAGCAAAAACGGGCCGGTGTTGAATCCTGGCCCCTACGCTTCGCTAGTCCCGCCTTTTGCGTCCCATACGACTTCCGCTAGAATGTTTCGACTTCCCTGAGGACTGCGCATGAAAATTTACAACGAACAGCTCACGCTACAGACGAATGCCAAGCGCGAGTTTGTGAACATCACGCCGCAAATAAAAGCGGCGATGGAGAAAAGTAGTTTTCGCGACGGAATCATTCTCGTTTCCGTGTTGCATTCCAATGCGGCAATCATCGTGAACGATGACGAGCCCGGCTTTCTCGACGATCTGCAATCCTGGCTCGATCAAGTCGCGCCGGAGCGCGAAGACTTCAAGCATCGCGGACGTTTCGAGAGCAATTCGGGCGTCCATTTTCAAAGTCTGCTGCTGCACCATCAAGCCATCGTGTCGTTTTCCGAAGGCCGGCTCGATCTGGGGCCGTGGCAATTCGTGTTGTTCGCCGAATTGGATGGCATGCGACCGAAGAAAATCACCATCAAGGTGATGGGGGAATAAAGCGGCGGCCGCGAGGAGCGCGAATCGCGTGGTAAGATTTCGTTAACAGATTGTGCCCGGCCCCAACGATCCGTCGTACTTTTGCGCTTCCTTCGATTCACGCGAGCGCGAAGAATCGAGCCTCCACATGATCGAAGCGCTGAAGCTGAGCAAGGTCTTCCCTGCCTCGAAGAAATCAAAAGAAGTGCGCGCGGTGAATGCCATCAGCTTTTATTGCAAGCCAGGCGAGATTTACGGGCTGCTTGGCGCGAATGGGGCAGGCAAAACCACCACGCTGCGCATGCTTGCGACGATTCTGGAACCGACTTCGGGAACGGCGAAAGTTGCCGGTTATGACATCGTCGAGGAACCTGAGAAGGTTCGCGCGAACGTCGGGTTTCTATCGACTGCTACGGCTCTTTACGGCCGGTTGAGCGCGAAAGAATTAGTTGAATACTTCGGGCGGCTGCACGGGATGGACGGCGACGCGCTGCACAAATCGGTGGACGGGCTGTTTACAGCCCTGGACATGAACAGCTTTCGGGACCGGCGTTGCGAGAAACTGTCTACCGGGATGAAGCAGAAAGTTTCGATTGCGCGGACTTTGGTACACGATCCGCAAGTGATGGTTTTTGACGAGCCGACGGTGGGACTTGACGTGATGGCGGCGCGGGCGATCGCGCGGTTTATTCGCGAGTGCCGCGAGCGCGGGAAGACCGTGATTTTCTCGACGCATGTGATGTCCGAAGCCGCGAAGCTCTGCGATCGAATTGGAATCATCCACGGCGGAAATATACTCGAGGAAGGAACGCTGGAGGCGCTGCGTGCGCGGCACGGCAAGCAGGACCTGGAGGATATTTTCGTTGAAGCGGTGGGAGAAGAACTATGAGCTTGCGAAATATTGGAGTGGTCTACCGCAAAGAGTTGGTGGATTCGCTGCGGGACCGCCGCACGGTTGTTTCGATGTTTGTGATCCCTATCCTGCTGTTCCCGGCGCTGAGCGTGGGGCTTGGGCTGCTCGGCGCGACCATGATGAACAAGGCCAAGGAGGAAATTCCCCGCGTCATGATCATCGGCGGGCAGGACTCGCCGAGGATTGTGGAAGCGCTCAAGAAGAATGACAAGATTCAGATTGTCCCCGAGTCCGCTGATTTTGAGACGCAGATTACGGATCGGAAGATTCGTGCCGCCGTGGTGCTGCCTCCTGACTTCGATGCTGCGGCAAATCGCGGCGAGGCGGGCAAGGTTCTGGTGGACTACTACGAAGGCGATATCAAGTCCGAGCTTACGCAGAAAACCGTGAGGGACATTCTGCGGGATTATCGTATGGATTTGGCGAAATCGCTTTTGACCGCGAAGGGCGTGTCGACGGGATTGCTCGAGCCTTTCTCACTCGACGAAAACAATGTGGCGCCGCCCGAGAAAGTTGGCGGGAGCGGATTTGGCGGGATGATTCCGTATTTCGTCATTATTCTGGCGTTTACTGGCGCGATGTATCCGGCGATGGATTTGACGGCGGGCGAAAAAGAGCGCGGGACGATGGAAACTATATTGACGAGTCCCGTGTCGCGCACCGATTTGGTGCTGGGGAAATTCTTCACGGTCGTGACGGCTTCACTGGCCACCGCGATTCTCGCGCTTTGCTCCATGGGGATCTCCTTCATGCTGGCGAAGAACACGATCGACCGGCTGCTTTCGAAGAACGATCCTTCGTTCCATTTCTCGCTTGATCCGCGCGGGGTGCTTGCGGTGTTTGTGATGATTTTGCCGCTCTCCGTGCTTTTTTCGGCGTCGATGCTGGCGGTGTCGCTTTTTGCGAAGAGTTATCGCGAGGCGCAGACGTACATTTCGCCGATGACTTTTGTGGTGATTCTGCCGGCAATTGTGGCGTTGCTTCCGGGGGTGGAATTGAATACGCGGACGGCGCTGGTGCCGATTTTGAGCACGACGCTGGTGGGAAAAGAATTGATGGCTGGAAATCATCCCTGGGGATTTATTGCGCTGATTTTTGCGTCGTCGTGCGTTTATGCTTCGATTGCGATTGGAGCGGCGGTTACGCTCTTTAATCGCGAATCGGTGCTGTTTCGTTCCTAACCTGGAAGGCTGCTCGCCGTCTAACTCATCGTCGACTTCTGCGTTGTGCTGCGCCGCGTGTCACTTCGCGAGCCTTCGCCATGTAGAATAGATTGCGACAATCGATGCCCGAACCGCTGATTCAGGTCCGTGAACTTTCGAAGTATTTCCGCACCTTCCACCGCCGCGAGGGAATTTGGGGCGGCCTGCAAAATCTGTTTGTGCGCGAGTATAAGACGGTCAAAGCCGTGGATCGCGTCAATCTTTCCATTGATCGCGGCGAGATGGTCGGCTACATCGGGCCGAACGGCGCCGGAAAATCCACTAGCATCAAGATGCTCACCGGGATTCTGGTTCCGACGTCCGGCGAGGCGATCGTGAACGGATTCATTCCCTACCGGCAGCGGCGGCAGTATGTGCGAACGATCGGCGTGGTGTTTGGCCAGCGCACGCAGCTTTGGTGGGATATCGCGGTGGTCGAATCGTTTAAGCTGCTGCGGCGGATTTACGAGGTTTCGCAGAAAGATTTTGATGCGCGGATGGAGATGTTCAATCAGATTTTGGGGATCAGGGATTATCTGCACACGCCGGTGCGGAAGCTTTCGCTTGGCGAACGGATGCGCTGTGATTTGGCCGCGGCGCTACTGCATAATCCACCGCTGCTGTTTCTCGATGAGCCGACGATTGGGCTCGATGTCGTCGCAAAACACCACATCCGCGAGTTTTTGCGAGCTATCAATCTTGAATTTCACACTACTGTGTTGCTTACCACGCATGACCTTGATGACATCGAGGAGCTTTGCCGGCGGATCATCATCATCGATCACGGTACGGCGCTCTTCGATGGCGACCTGCAGGTGCTGAAGGAGCGATTGCTGCGCACCAAGCAAATTAAATTTGTGCTCAAGGATCGGGCACAGGCAGCGGGACTCACGCGGTTTGCGGGCAATGGAGTGAGCCTCGAGCCAGTGGATGAGATGACGTTTCGTCTTCGATTCGATCGGACGCAAGTGTCGGCTTCGGATCTGATACGCCAACTCTTGGCAAGCGTTGAATTGCGGGACATCGTTATCGAGGACGAGCCTATCGAGGAAATCATCAAGCGGATTTATTCGGGCGAAGCGTCTCTCTCGGATGGGGACGCCGGCGCACCGGCGATCGGAGAAAGTGAATTCGGCCGGCGATGAATACGCTTGCGGCGTATCTGGAATTTGCGCGCGTTGGTTTCGTTAACATTCTCGCATTCCGCCTGCGCTACTACACGGGGATCATCACTTACCTGATCAATGTGTGCGTGTACTACTTTATTTGGAGAGCCGTTTTTGCCTCGAGCGGACCGATCGCTGGTTACGATTTGCCGCAAATGGTGACGTACGTCAGCGTGGGGTGGAGTTTGCGGTCGTTCTATTGGAACACGATCGATCAGGAGATGGCTTACGAAGTGATTGAAGGCAAGATCGCCATGGATTTGATCAAGCCAGTTTCGGTGCTGTGGATGTGGTTCAGCCGGGCGATGGGCGAGTCGGCTTTTCGGCTGATATTGCTGACGCTTCCTACGGCCGCAATCGTCGCGCTGATTTTTCCCGTGCAGCGGCCTGCGTCTGGGATTAATTTCGCGTTGTTTCTGATCGCGGCGCTCGGGAGTTTCGCGCTTATGGCCGCGATTAATTTCATGATCGGGACTTGCGGGATTCCGCTGAAATCGATTTTGGCGTTGATTCGCGCGAAGTATTGGTTGATTGAATTGCTGTCGGGACTTCTGATTCCGATGTCGTTCTTTCCGCGCCGATTGCAGATCGTGTTGGACTGGCTGCCCTTCGAGCATATTGCTTATACGCCGCTGCAGATTTATCTGGGCAAGTTAGATGGGCGCGCTGCGTTATTCGCTCTAGGGAAACAGTGGATTTGGGTGATCGTGCTTTTTGTGCTGGCGGATGCTTGGTGGAATCGAGCGGTGAAGAAGATAACCATTCAGGGAGGATGAGTTGAGCGCGCGTACAATCGAGCCGGCGCCGACGCCTTTCCGGGAGCGCAATCCGGCTCGCGGAGGAATCTTCCGCGAGATCTACCGGCATCTTGCGCTTTTGTCCGCTTATTTCTCGCAGTACGCAAAAGTGCGCGTGAGTTATCGCGGAGACTTTTTCATCAGCCTGGCTACCAGCATCGCAGCTTCGGCGTTCTCGCTGGGCTTCGTTGTGGTTCTTTTTCAGAAGGCGCCGCAATTGAAGGGCTGGCGTTTTGAAGAAGTGCTTTTTCTTTACGGCTTTTCGATGATCCCTTACGGGCTATTCAACGTGCTTAGCTTGAATCTCTACGATTTCGGCAACACTTATATTATGGAGGGGAAATTCGACCGCGTTCTGTTACGGCCGATTTCTTCTTTGTTTCAGGTCTTGTTTGAAGTCTTCCGGATTGAGTCGTTGCAGGAAATTGTTACGGGCTCGTTGATCGTCTGGTATGCGTCGCGCCATCTTCAGATTCACTGGAGCGCGTTGGACGTCACCATGATGTTTACCTGGGCGCTTTCGGGCGGAGTGATTTATGTTTCGGTGTTTCTGTTACTTAGTACGTTCTCGTTCTGGTTCGAAGATCGCATTGGGATTCATCCGCCATTTTGGAATTTGATTGCGTTTGGGCGTTATCCGCTTTCGATTTATAGCGGATTCATCCAGTTTTTGCTGAGCTGGATTATTCCGTTTGGATTTGCTTCGTTTTATCCGACGGCGTGGATGCTGCGGCGGGCTGAATTCGCGCGTTATACGCCACTGGCACCCCTGGTTGCCGCGGCCTGCCTCACGATCGCGATCCTTGCCTGGAATTTCGGCTCGCGCCGCTACACATCCACCGGCTCGTAGTTGCAACTCTCACTGCACTCCACCCGCTACGCAGAAACATCCTGCTTGGCAATTGCGTAACAATAGTAGAGGCGATGGGAATGTTCACAAAGCCGCTTGTCGTGCTGGCTGCAATCGTCGCGGCGGTAATGGCCACGGCCGCCGCCGTGGGCGTCAAGCTGGGCAGCGGAATTCTGCATCCTTACCGGAAGCATCTGACCGCGGACGAGATTTCGGTGTCGACTCGGCGATTTGTCGCAATGCACGCCGCGTGCTCGGATTTCGACGTGACAGCATTGGACGGCGCGAAATTGCGCGGGTGGAAGGTAAGCGCGGAAACGCCGAATGGCGACTGGGTCGTTATCTTTCACGGTCTCGGCAACAATCGCTCGGGGCAAGTGGGCTACGCACAATTCCTGCTGGCCCACGGATATGGCGCGCTGCTAATGGACTCGCGCGCGCAAGGCGAAAGCGGCGGCGACATCGGAACGTACGGCTGGATCGAGCGAAACGATGCGAAAGTAATTGACGACGCGCTTTTATCGGGCGAGCCGGTGCGCCATTTGTTCTACTTTGGCGAATCGATGGGCGCTGCAATCGCTTTGCAAGCTGCAGCCGTCGATCCGCGCGTCGACGGCGTTGTGGCCGAGGACCCCTTCAGCAATCTTCGCGAAGAAACTTACGACTACGCAGGTCTGGAATTCAGCCCGTTGCTCGGCAAGACCCTTTTTCGACCGGCCGCGATCATGGCGCTCTTGCAAGCCGAGAAAGACGGCGGATTCAAGGCTGACTATGTCTCTCCCGAAAAAGCTGTCGCGTCGCGTCCATTCTCTGTGCTCTTAATTTGTGGGAGTGAGGACCACAAAATTCCCTGCCGGCACGCACGACGAATCTATGAGCGAGCAATTGGCCCGAAGGAACTGTGGATTGTGAGGGGAGCTGGTCACTCCATGGCTTACGGAGTGCAACACGACGAATTCGAGCGGCGCGTGTTGAACTTTTATGGGACCGCGGCGAAATGAAGTACGCGCATAAGCAGATCCCTCACCGCTAAGGCTGATTCGGGATGACATCGCGGAGGAGAGGAGCAACGGGGAGGCTAAACTTGCTGTTTAGAGTATTTTCATTATCAGCATGACGCGGTCGTCTTCGTGGGTGCCGCCGCGGGAGAATCGTTCTACCTCGGCTAGCGTGTAATCGACGATTTCTCTTGCCGATGCGTTGCGGTGTTTCTTGAGCAGTTCTACCAAGCGATCGTAGCCGAACTCTTCGTCTTCGGGATTGCTGGCTTCGGTGATTCCGTCGGTGTAGCCGGCGAGGATGTCGCCGGAATTTAATTTTACGTTGCCGCGCTCGAAGGGGACATTCGGAAATAGCCCAACGACCATGCCGCCTTCGCGCAGATATTCGACGCTGCCATCGGCGCGCAGCAGAATCGGCGGCACGTGGCCGGCGTTTACATAGTGCAGTGTTTTATTCCGCTGATCGAGAATGCTCAAATACATGGTCATGTATTTCTGGCCGCGCGTATCGGCCAGCATCCGGTCGTTCAAAGCGGACACGAGGCGCTCGAGCGAATGCACATGGGCGATCAAGGCGTGCAGCGTGGCCTGTAGATTCGCCATCACCATCGCCGAGCCGACGCCTTTGCCTTCGACGTCGGCCACCACGTTCAACATCGTCTGCGATCCGAGCGGAATGAAATCGTAATAGTCGCCGCCGACTTCGAGCGAGGTTTGGTGCGAGGCTTCGCACCAAACCTCGTTCGAAGCCTTCGATTTGCGGCGATTTTTCCGGAAGCAAGCCGAGTTGAATGCTGCGGGCCAGGGCGAGGTCGCGTTCCATGCGCTGCTTGGCCAGCACATCGCGGTGAAGCTGGGCATTTTCGAGCGCGAGCGCCACGTGGACCGAGAGCGAACTGAGCAGCGATGCATCCGCGGCCTGAAACGGGCCGCCCTGCTTGTTGAGCAATTGCAGAACGCCGGTAGTCTGGCCGTCCTTATTGCGAATCGGCAGGCAGAGCAACGATCGCGTGCGGTAATTGAGGCGGCGATCGACTTCGGGTTCGAATCGCGGATCGTCGTAAGCGTCGGTGAGATTCACGATTTCACCGTGCTGCGCGACCCAGCCTGCAATTCCGCGCGAAGCCGGCAGGCGAATTTCTTCCTTTTCGAGACCGAGGCCGACGAGCGACCAGATTTCATCACGCTCGCGGTC
>JABDFR010000029.1 GCA_013286465.1 Acidobacteriota bacterium
GTGATGCCGCAAAAATCCACGGATTTTTACCCGAAGCTGTTGAGCGGATTAGTGATTTATCGGTTAGACGAAAAGTAGCGCCGGCGTCCCGGCCGGCATCTTGCGAGCAAGAAAATAGCTGAGTGCAATAGTCACGCCCGGACTCACCGAACACTTACAGGAACGAATTGTGTTTTGCGCGCCGAACGTATGGGTGGGATGTAACGTACGATAAGTTCATAAGATGCCGGCGGGGACGCCAGCGCTACTTGGACGAATGGTGTTTTGCGAGCGGAACGAGTGGGTGGGATGGAACGTACTATGAGGCCGTAAGATGCCGGCGGGGACGCCAGCGCTACTCGGACGAATGGTGTTTTGCGCGCCGAACGAATGGATATGCTAGAACGTACGATGAGGTCGTAAGATGCCGGCAGGGACGCCGGCGCTACTTGGCGTCCGCCGAAGCGGACGCCCAAGCAGCGAAGAATTTATGCAGTAGCGGAGAAGCTGGCGACGGCCGCGGTATCGCTGTCGAACACGTCGAACACCGTCATCAGCTTGGTGACTTGCAGCACTTCCTTGAACTTCGATCCCAAATTAGCGAGCTTTAGCGTGGCGCCTTGCGAGCGCGCGCTATGGAATGTGGCCACCAGCGTCCCGAGTCCGGCGCTATCGATATAAGTGACATTCGCCAAATTCAGCACAATCTTCTTCTTCCCCGCCGCCATTAGCGCCTTCACGCGCTCGCGGAACGCGTTACTCTCCTCGCCGAGCACAATGCGCCCGTCGATATCGAGAACAGTAACGCCATTCACATCATGATCGGTTATTCGCAGTGCCACGTTTTCGCCTCCTGAAATCCGACACGTCTAAGATACCTAAGCGCTATTTATGCAGAAGCGGGCTTCAGTAGAAGTCCGAACACGACATGTAGTAGCCGCAAATCGCGCAAATCATCTTGCAGCTTCGCGCCGTCAATTTCGACGAGCAGCGCGGGCAATACTCGGACGCTTCCTCAACCCGTGGCGCAGCCGATCCCCGAGGAACCTCCCCGCTGCCGTCCGATGCCCGTTTCGAAGGTTCCATCCCAGCCGCCCCGCAGCGCGACGTTTATAACATATTCACGACAAACGGCAAAGCAAGCCAACTACGTTGGCGGCGTGCCGGCTTCTTACTACGCACACACTCTCACCCACAACAACAGACACCAATCACTCCCCAAAGGTGCCCAAAAATAGCGCACCTCTTCCCGCCTGCGAGAGAGTAGAATCCGCTGCAACCGCATACATAGCTAGAGCGTCAGATAACATAGAGGGACAGGCCCATGAGTAAAATCACTAAATTCGCGTTTCTGCTGGGGGCATCAGCAGCACTTTCAATAACTGCCGCAGCGCAGCAGCGAGGCGCAGCCGTAACCGGCGCCGCAGCTCCGGCAGCAGCCCCAGCCGCCGCGCCAACCGCCAGAGTCTCTCATCCAGCCCCGACGACAGGCCAAGTTTCCGCCCACTCGCATCACGTAGCACCGTCAGGCGGCCGCGCCTCAGGAACCGCGCATCGCATAGCGGGAACCGCAAACAGCACCACCGAAACCGCCGCCGCCCCGCAAAACGCAACGCCCAACGTAGTGGTAGTCCCGGCAGATTCCGGCATCACGCTACAAGATTTGACGAACCAAGCCCCAGGCCTCGGCTTCGATTACGAACACCTGGCAGCCATCAGCGGCAATCTCGCAGAAAAAGCCCTGATTGATCCAGCCACAATGGAAGAGCTTGCGCTGGCCGAAAGATTCAATCGCGGCGGCGTGGGCTCATCGGCATACATCCTCGGAGGCTACGGCTACGGCTACGGCTACGGCGGCGGAGATGTGCCGGTGGACAATGGCGATGCGCAGGATGCGCAAGCGGCCCCCGCGCCTCAGCCCGCTCCGCAAATCATCATCCTGCAGCAGCCGGCGGCCGGCGGACAGCCGACGTCTCAGAATTACGGCGGCGGCCGCGCCGCAGAGCCGCAGGCGGCGCCAGCCCATCTGCCAGAAGCGTCAGATTTCCTGTTGGTCCTGAAGAACGGCGCGATGATTTCCGCGGTGGCGTTCACGCGCCAGGGCGATCAACTAATCTACGTGACGAAAGAAGGCAATCGCCGCACCATGGCCGTGGCCACAATCGATTCCGACGCCACTTCGAAAATCAACGCAGCACGCGGCACTCCGCTCAAGCTGTCGATTTAAGTAGCGCCGGCGTCCCTGCCGGCATCTTGCGAGCGCGATTCAGCCACGGGCAACAATCACGCGCGGACTGAATAACTTCCTCTATTTACTGGATAGATCCGCCCGCCCGTGATCTCGGGCATAGCGTACGTTTTTGCTCGTAAGATGCCGGCAGGGACGCCGGCGCTACTTTGCCGGCGGCTCGGGCATGTAGAGCTGGGATTCCGATGGTAGACCGGCGCGCTCGAATTGAATTGTGGTGTGGCTGATTTGAAAATCGCGGGCTAGATTCTTGCGGATTTCATCGAGGATTCTCGCGCTTTCTTCCATGTGCATGTCGGGGATCGAAATATGGCAGGAAAGAGCGTTCAACTCTGTCCCAATCGTCCAAATGTGAATGTCGTGAACTTCCTGCACGCGCGGGACGCCGAGGATCGTATGCGCGACGTCCTCGAGATGAATCTGCCGGGGCAATCCCTCCAGTAAAATGTGGCTACTCTCGCGTAAAATTCCCCAGCCCGACCACAAAACCATCGCGCCAATCACGATTCCGATTGCCGGATCCACCCAGAAAATGCCAGTCCAGCGAATCATCAAAGCCCCGGCAATAATCGCCACATTCGAAAGCGCATCGCCAAACGAGTGCAGCAAAATACTGCGCACATTCAAATCCCGCCGCCCGGAAACGAGCGCCAAAGTAATTCCGCCGTTCACGAGCAAAGCCAGCAGCGCCACTCCCAACATCAATCCAGTGTGGACTTCCACCGGTTTACGCAGGCGTTCAATAGCCTCAAATAAAATCACCACCGCAACTGCCGCGAGCAAAAGTGAATTCGTAAACGCCGCTAATATCCCCGCCCTGTGAAATCCGTAAGTGTGTTCTTTTGTAGGAGGCCGCAAGGCCCAGCGCCCTGCCAGCCAGGAAATAAACATCGCAGGTACATCAGTAAGGTTATGCACCGCGTCGCTAACCAGCGAAATCGAATGCCCAAAATATCCGGCAACGAATTCCGCCGCCACCAGGACCAAAGTAGCCGCAACAGCAGCGCCCAAAAACGCAGTCATCCGCGAAGAAGAAAACGCATGTGCGTGCGAGTGGGAGTGTCCGTGATGGTCATGTACTCCATCATGAGCATGCACGTGCATTCTCCGATTGTAACCACAGAACGCCGCAGTTGCCTACGAGAGCGAGGCGCTGCACAAAGCCGTTAACCCAACGCACGCCCCCAGCAAATGCGATTGACTTCCATCTCCACGGGCTTCTAACATTCCATTGGGGTCATCATCGCGCGAATATTTCCAGTTCCAGCGGGACAGCGCGAGTCCTGCAACAGCAACTCGACCCACCATGGCGAACACCACCACAAAAGTAACTTTCTGGGGCGTGCGCGGCTCAACGCCCACACCCGACCGCGGCACCTGGCGCTACGGCGGCAACACCGCTTGCGTGGAAGTGGTCACCGGCGACGGCACGCGCTTCATTCTCGATTGCGGCACGGGCATGCGCCTCCTGGGCAATCGCTGGGAAGAAGAAGCCGGCCACCGCGCCATAGAAGCACATATCCTGGTAACCCACTATCACTGGGACCACATCCAAGGCATTCCGTTCTTCCATCCCTTTTTCCAGCAGCAAAATCGCTTTCACTTTTACAGCTTCGAATCGAAATATCTCGGGCCGAATAGCCTGCGCAAAGTTCTTGAAGCGCAATTGGCCAGCCCTTATTTTCCAGTCGATCTGAGCATGCTAACCGCAGGCCGAGAATTCCGCGAAGTGGGCGGCGGCGAGCAATTCGAAATCAATGGCACGCGGGTCACTACGCGCTGGCTAAATCACCCGCAAGGCTGCCTTGGCTACAGGCTAGACACGCCAGGCGGCTCGGTCGTTTACGCCACGGACAACGAGCCAGGCGTTCCCGAGTTCGACGAAAATCTGCGGCAGCTTGCAGCAGGCGCCGACGTACTCATCTGCGACGCCCAGTGCTCGCCGGAGCAGTTAGCCACGACGCGCAAAGGCTGGGGCCACTCGAGCTGGCTCGAATGCGTGAAACTGGCGCGGCAAGTAAAAGCCAGCAATCTATTCCTCTTCCACCACGATCCGGATTCCAACGATAAAACGGTAGACGGCTTCCTATTCGCCGCCCGCCAGGAATTCGCCGGAACCTGGGCCGCCATGGAAGGCATGAATATCCAGCTCAACGAAAAAGGCGTAGACGTAACCATGCGCGAATCCCGCGTAGGCCCGCGCCGCCGCCTACGTTTCGCCGCGACGGTCGCAGGAATCGGGGAAGACGGAAAGGCCTTCGAAGAAAAAGCGGTAGTACGCGACATCACCCTATACGGCGCCTATCTCTCGCTATCCAATCGCCCCGCTCTTCAATCGGAATTAAATTTAGTTATAGAAGCCAACGCGGCCGACAATCACCCAAGCCTATTGTCGCTACGCGGCACAGTGGTCTACAGCGAAGCCGCCCCAGAAAAATACAAAACCGGCATAGGCGTCCTCTTCGTAGAAGACGAAGAACGCGGCCGCACGCGAGACTAAGGCGCGCAAGCGTCCCTCCGAACACACCCCTGAAAGGCGTCCTCCGAACGTAGGGCCCGCGCTTTTATGCCGGGCCGGGCGGGATGCAACTTCAAGGCTCGATTCCGGCTCGGCGCAGATTCTCATTAGTTAGATTCCTGGTGTGCGCGGATCCGAAATTCTCCATAATTTTGCATGAAGAGGCCCGGCATAAAGCGCGGGCCCTACGGGGACGCAGACAATTTGGCCGCGCCCGACTCCGGCTTACCAGTTGACCCGCGCCCAACGATTCGAGAAACTAGTCTCGCAGGCCGGCTCATAAAATCCATTTCCTGCTCCGACGGAAATTCAGCAAACACACCGGCCGCCGCAAAATTCCGTCCAGCAGACGAGGCAAGCAACCATGAGAGACGAACCAATCGGCGAACTACTCCCGCCAGCCAGACTAATGCTAACGCCGGGCCCGTCGTGCATCGACCCACGCGTCTATCGCGCCATGATGGCGCCGATGGTCGGGCATCTCGATCCGTGGTTTATGGAGATGATGACCGACGTGCAGATTCTGCTGCGCCGCGTCTTCCAAACCGATAATCGTGTCACCTACCCTCTCTCCGCCTCAGGCTCCGGCGGAATCGAAGCAGCGGTACTGAACCCGCTCGAAGCGGGTGACGACGCGATCGTCTGCGTAAATGGTGTCTTCTCCGAGCGCATGGCCGTAATCGCCGAACGCACGCCCGCCAACATAATTCGTGTGGAAGCCCCGATGGGCCGCACGGTAGATCCCGAAGATGTCCGTCGCGCCGCAAAAGGCAAAAAGCTAAAGCTGATCGGCCTGGCCCACGGCGAAACTTCCACTTCCGTGATCCAGCGTCTCGCCGACTATCGCAAGGTAGCCGATGAATTCGGCGCCCTCCTGGTCGTCGACACGGTAGCCACGCTAGCAGGCGTCCCCTTCGGCGTAGACCGCGATCGGGTAGACATCTGTTTCAGCGGCTCACAAAAAGCCATTAGCGCCCCGCCAGGCATGTCCCCAATGACGGTGAACGCCAAAGCCGAAGAAATCATCCGCGCCCGCAAAACCAAAGTGCAAAGCTGGTATTTCGATATGCAACCAGCCATGAACTATTGGGGCAAAGAGCGCCTCTACCATCACACTCCGCCAATCCCTCTCATCTACGCACTGCGCGAAGCGCTCCGATGCGTCCTCGAAGAAGGCCTGGAAGCCCGTTGGGAACGTCACGCGATCAATCAACAAGCACTAATCGCCGGCGTCGAAGCCATGGGCCTCGAACTCTTCGTCCAAAATCCGGCCGATCGTCTACCAACAGTCACGGGCGTCCGCATTCCCGAGGGCGTAGACGATCACAATGTGCGCACGCAACTACTCGATGAATTCAATATCGAAATCGCCGGCGGCCTGGGCCCAGTGAAGGGAAAAATCTGGCGAGTCGGCCTAATGGGCTATTCCAGCCAGCGCCAGAATATTCTTCTCTTCCTGGCCGCATTCGAAAAAGTCCTGCTGGATCAGGGCTTCAGAGTCCCATCAGGTGCAGGAGTAGGCGCCGCGGTTCAGTCCTACCGCCAACCGCAGCGCGAAGAAGTAAACGTAGGAAAATAGGTTCGCGCCACCAAGCGTGCGAATCATTCGCAGCTAGCAACGCGAAGCGCCCTCCGAACGTAGGGCCCGCGCTTTATGCCGGGCCCGGCGACATGTAAATTCAAGGCGCGATTGCGGCTAGGCGGAGATTTTCATCAATGAGATCTGGTGGTACCAGAAATACATAGTGACCCGCAAGCATCGGCACATCTCATGACGACGAGTGAATCCAAAAAACCGAATCCCATCCCCAACGTCGGCGCCATGAGCGATTTCGTAGGCGCGTTCGACGTGCCCTCCAAAGTCACCGACTACACCTACCGCTGCCGCTTCTCCCACTGCTGGAACGGCATAGCCACGCGCCACGCCGACACCATGGATTGCAAATTCTTCGTCGACGGCAAAGGGGTAGTGCTGGGTCTGGCCCACCCAGCCTTCATAAAATTCCGCGAATCGATAGGCCGCGACCTAAGCGACCGCGAAGCCAGCTACATAGCCGCCAAATATCTAAGCGAGCGCCTAGAACAAGAAGACGAGCACTCCCTATACGATGTCTCCCCCCAAGACGTAACCCGCCTAATAGAAAAACTATCCATCCGCTGATTCAAAATCGACGCGCAGTGTCGCCTCCGAACGTAGGGCCCGTGCTTTATGCCGGGCCGGGCAACATGTAAATTCAAGACGCGATTCGGGCACGCCCCAGATTTTCGTTAGTAAGGTGGGTTGCCTTGCGCGAATGTGAGTCCTGCCGAAATCTTGCACGAAGAGGCCCGGCATAAAGCGCGGGCCCTAAGAAAACCGGATCTCAAGCATCCGAAAGCGATTCACCAAATCCCTCAACATCCTTAATCTCCCCAGCCTCCAGAATCGCCCCGCAATCCAAACATTCCACATACTTCGCATCCGCATCCTCAGCAATCACCTGCGTCCGAGCATGCTTGCAAGCCACTGGATCGTTTTTGCCCAAATCCGTCATCGCAACGAAATTCTAACACTCCCCACAAAAAGCGTCGCGCCATTGACAAACCCCGCGAATCTATCTATCTCTCACTGTGCCCAAAAAGGGCAACCAGGAGCGAGCCCGTTTGACCACAGCTTCCGACGCAACCTCAGAAAAAAGAGTAGGCGCCGTCCTCTTTTACGCGGTCCTCGCCGTCCTCGGCTATTACGTCTACCTGATCTTCGAACCGTTCCTGGCCCCGTTAGCCTGGGCCGGCATCCTCGTAGTTTTCTTCTTCGGATTGCACAAACGCGTCGCCAAGCGCATCGGCTCAACGTGGGCCGCGATCCTAAGCACCGCTGCAGTGACGCTTATTATCGTCGTTCCATTAATTTTGGTCGGCGCGGCATTCGTCAGGCAGGCCATCGAAATGGCCGGCTCAGTTCAGCAGCAACTCGCGGCAGGACGCTTCGCCTGGGCCAACAAGGCATGGACATCCATACAGTCGCACATTCCTGGAGAGAGCCCCGAGGATCTGAATGACCTGCTCCATCGTTACGCTGAGATCGCAGCCGGATATCTCGCTGGAGAAATCGGCGTAGTTCTGCGCCACGTCGCGCGTTTCCTCTTCGCCCTGGTAGTCATGTTCCTGGCCATGTTCTATCTCTTCCGCGACGGCGACGACATCATGGATCGCGTCCGCCGCACGCTCCCGTTTGAAGAAGAGCACCGGGCCCGGGTAATCAACGACGCGCACGAACTAATTTTCGCCAGCGTCCTCTCCAGTCTGGCCACGGCGTCCGTGCATGGTTTCGTCGGTGGCGCCATGTTCGCGATCGTGGGGATTCACGCCGCGCTCTTCTGGGGCGTGATGATGGCGTTCTTCTCGATGCTGCCGGTCGTGGGCTCGTCGATCATCTGGCTGCCCGGGGCCATCAGCTTGATTGCGGAGGGGCACACAGCGCGTGGCGTCATCCTGATCGTGGTATGCGCCGGAATTATCGCCATCGTCGAAAATATAATGCGTCCCTGGCTGATCGGCGGACGCGTCCAGCTCAGCGGTCTGGTAATTTTCATCAGCGTGCTGGGCGGCATCGGCGCCTTCGGCGTCCTCGGCATAGTCCTTGGCCCCATCATCGTCGCCACCACTTCCAGCGTGCTCGCGCTCTACACTCACCCAGAACTATCAAGACACGCGCGCGGCAAAGCGGTTAGGCCCTGACTGACGCACGTGCTAGAGTACGGCCCTCGGAAAAGATTATGAGCACGAAAACTGCGCAAAATCCGACTGGACTGCCTCCGGAAAAACTCCGCTGGCGCTGCGATCCCGCCACCGTGCCCTTCAATTCCACGAAGGATGCCCCGGTCGTCGAAGGCGAGCTAGGCCAGGAACGCGCCCTGCGAGCTTTGCAAATGGGCGTCGAGCTCACCGCCCCTGGCTACAATCTTTTCATCTGCGGCCTCTCCGGCACCAGCCGCGGCGGCATGGTCACGCGCATGGTCGAAGGCCTGAACCCGCGCCGCGAGCCAGCCCCGGATCGCTGCTACGTAAATAATTTCAAAAACGCCGATCGCCCGCGCCTGCTAACGCTCCCCCGCGGCCAAGCCAACGCCTTCAAGAAAGAAATGGAATCGGGAATCGAATTCCTGCGCCGCCGCATCCCGCAAGTTTTCGAAGGCGAACCATTCCAGCGCCAAAAAGCCCGCATCGTCGAGCGCTTCACCGTCCGCGAAAAAGAATTGATGGATGATTTCACCCGCCGCATCGCTCGCGAGCAATTCGCTCTAGGCCGCATGCAGGTAGGCGCAGTAGCGCTGCCCGAGATCTTCCCAGTCCTCGAAGGCCAAATGGTTCCCATCGAGGAAATCCCTAAGCTTGTGCAAGACGGCAAGCTAGAAACCGCCGCCGCCGAAGATATCGAACGAAAGTACGATCAATTCCGCCAGGAGTTCACAGTCGTCTATCGCAAGACTCTTTCACTCTCGCGCGAACTAGCCAGCGAGATGAGCTATCTGGAGCAGGAAGCCGCCTCAGTGCTAGTCGATGGCGTAATCGAAGAGCTCAAGGAAAAATATCCCAACGAGCACATCGCCGAATATCTAGAAGAAGTCCGCCATCACATTCTCGACAATCTCGAGCCTTTCAAAGAACGCGAAGGCGAAGAAGAAACCCCGCCGCCCGACAGCATCAGCGGCGTCCCGAAACTTGACCGTGGCGAACGCGACCCGTTCCGCGTCTACGGCGTGAATGTGATCCTGGCCCACGGCGAGCAAGAAACCTGCCCGGTAATTTTCGAAACGATTCCAACTTACGCCAACGTCTTCGGCACGATCCATCGCAGCTACGACAATCGCGCCGGCTGGAGCTCCGATTTCATGGATCTCCGCGGCGGCTCGCTGCTGCGCGCCGATGGCGGCTACTTGATCATGTATTCGCTCGACGCGCTAACTGAAACCGGCGTCTGGCGCACGCTCAAGCGCACGCTGAATCACGGCAAGCTGGAAATTCAACCGGTCGATGTATTTTTTCCCTTCAGCACCGCGGCCATGAAGCCCGAGCCAATCGCCGTAAACGTAAAAATCCTCCTAATCGGCGATCGCGACATGTACGAGCTCCTCTACACCTACGAAGAGGACTTTCGCAAAATTTTCAAAGTCCGCGTAGAGTTCGATGAAGAAATGCCCTGGAACGACGAAGTCATCCGTCATTTCAGCGGCCGCCTGCGCAAACTCGCAGAAGATGAAGGCCTAACCGGTTTCGATCGTTCCGCCATAGCGGCGCTCATGGAGCACGGCGTCCGCTGCGCCGGCCGCCGCGGCAAAGTGACCGCCAAATTTTTCGAAATCGCTGACGTAGCCCGCGAAGCCTCCTACGTTGCCAAACACGAAAACGGCAACGAATTGGTAACAGGCGAACACGTCCGCAAAGCCCTGGACGCAAAAATCGAGCGCCACAATCTAACCGAAACCAAAATCCGCGAGATGATCGAGCAAAAACTAATCTTCATCGACACGGAAGGCGAACGGGTCGGCCAGGTAAACGGTCTAGCAGTCCTGGAAATCGGCGGTTACGCCTTCGGCAAGCCAACCAGAATCACCGCGTCGGTTTCCATAGGCAAAGCCGGCCTAATCAACATCGAGCGCGAATCCAATCTAAGCGGACGCTTCCACGACAAAGGCATGCAAATCATCAGTGGCTACATCCGCCGCACTTTCGCGCACGACAAGCCCTTATCGCTAGCAGCCAGCCTCTGCTTCGAGCAATCCTATTCCGGTGTAGATGGCGACAGCGCCAGCTCCACAGAAGTCTACGCGCTGCTAAGCGCGCTAGCCGATCTACCTATTTCGCAGGAATTCGCAGTAACGGGATCGGTAAATCAACAAGGGGATATCCAACCAATCGGCGGCGTGAACGAAAAAATCGAAGGCTTCTACGACGTCTGCCGCCTGAAAGGTCTCACCGGCAAACAAGGCGTACTAATCCCCAGCGCCAATATCGATGACCTAATGCTGCGCGCCGAAGTAATCGACGCCGTAGCCACAGGAAAATTTCACATCTACCCAGTCGCCACGGTCGAACAAGGCCTGGAAATCCTGACGGGAAAATCCGCGGGTACCCGCGACCAAAACGGCAAATTCCAACCAGAGACAATCTTCGCCCGGGTCGACGATCGGCTAAAAGTAATGGCCGAAACCCTACGCGAATTCGAGTAAAAGTACCGCCGGCGTCCCTGCCGGCTCTTTTCTGCCGATACAATCCCAACCGCCCTATGAAGCGAGATCCGCTGTTGCACCCGTAGCGCTGGCGTCCCGCCGGCTCTTACGAGCGCAGAAAGTGGCGAAGGCAAAGGCTTGCGGCGGAGTAAAGCAGATCGCCAGGAGGACCAGTAAGATTCGAGGTCCGGTCGTAATTCGTCGATGTAGCTCGAGTATCGCTCGTAAGAGCCGGCGAGACGCCGGCGCTACAAAGCCATCACACCAGCCGCTTCGTCTTCAATTTCATCTCGACGGTATGATCACCGCGCGTAACCGTCAAATGATAATCATGACCAAAAACCCGAAATAAATCCCGCACCCCCGATAAATCCAAATCCGCCGCCGGCTGCCCATCAATCCCAGCAATCACATCCCCCTTCTGCAACCCAGCCTCCGACCCCGGCGAATGCGGCGTAACCGCAGCCACCTCAAAAGTTTTCAAATTCGCCCCACGCGCCACCAAAACCACGCCGCTCATATCCGCCTCAAAGCTATTTTTATAATTCTCCCCAGTCTCAAGAATCACCTGCTGATGCGGCTGATCCAAAAAAATCCGAAATCGCGACAGCAACCCATTTCCAACCGATCCGCTCGATTGATCCGGCCCCGCCGCAGCCGGAAACTCCACAATCGGCTCCAGAAACACATAAGGCCCAATCGACACGCTCTTCATCCGCGTCATAAGCGTCTTCCCCCCATTCGGCTCCACGCGAGAAAATCCCTTCAACTTTTTCTGATTAATGTGATGCGCCACGGCATAAGGCCTGGAAATCGAAACCGTGCTGGCCGTCTCCGTCTCCACCGCAAAGTCATCTTCAAACGATCCGTGCCCTTCGAGTGAAATTTTCATATGAATACTCGGCACGCCATTGCGCATGATCAAAGGAAACTTCATCCCCTTGCCGGAATATTCGAACGATTTCGCATCGTAAAAATGAATCGCCGAGCGATCGTATTCCAGCTCGATCACAAATTGCCGCAACACATCCGCCCCTAGAACCCCGCGCACCGGCTGCCCCACCTGCTGCGATAAATCCACCAAAGAAGCGGGCATCAGCCCCGACACCTGCATGTCCAACCCCGGCAAAGAAAATAGCGTCTTCTCGAAATCAATCGGCGCAGCCGCCGCCGCGTCCTGCGGCAACCAAGGCTTCGGGTCGAGCGCCGTCCGCGGATCTCCAGTGGCGATCAGAAAAAATCCCGGCTTGCCAGTGTTCACGCGTACCGGCATCAACATCCGTCCCGAAACATTCTGCAGCGGGATCTGCGCGACGTTCCCCGCGTAAGCAAACCGGTAAGCCACATTCTCGCTCGTCATGATGCCGTTGTTGGGCGGCGGCGCAGCCGCTGGCGCCGGATCCTGCGCAGGTTTATCCTGCGCGCTTAACCCCAGCCAAGCTCCGCCGCTCGCCAGTAGCGCGGAAAAAATAATTGCCAATCTCGCGCTCGAACTTACCGTCCGCCATGAATTCATGAATTTCTCCGCGTGAATTTTCCCGGCCGGACGCGCCCACGCCAAGCCGACCTGATTGTACAAAATCCCCGCCTCATTTTTGCGGCGCAAGATAAGTTTGACGCGCAAACACTCGCAGACCGTTGTTCGCCTTCGAACCGCCAATCAGCCTGCCGTCCGCACGGCTAATCCGAATCTCAATCCCATGCGTCTTCCCGTCGCGCACCGGTGGCACGTATCCAAGAAAATATTGATTCCGCAGCTGCAAAGCAATCTCCTGATAAATCCGCACAAAATCCGTCGACGCAGCAGGGAAGTAAGACCGCCCGCCAGAAAGTTCCGCCATCGCTCGCAACGCCTTGGTAGCCCGCTCAAAATCCGGCTGCGTTCCGGGAGGCCCTTGCGGAGCCGCCGAAGGCACCGCCGATTCAAATGGCGCGTCATCACTCTCGGCTTTCTTCCGCTTCGATCCAGAGGCGCTCTTCGCCTTTTTGCCTTTGAAGTCGCGCAGCTCCCCGCCCAGCGCGACGGTAAAAACCGGCGCATAGCCCGTCTCAATGCGCTTTTCGAGCGCCTGCCAATGCGAAGCCGGTGAACTATCAAGCCCGGTCGAAAGCACGAGGAGTGCGACCTTCGAGTTCCGCAATTCAATCCACGCGAGCGTAGAATTTACCGCGTCGTAAAAATTCAAATCGCCCATGCCCAAAAAATATTGCAAGCCGTTCAAAGTTCCCAGCAGCGCCCCCTTATTCGTAGTGAAGGGCATCACCACCCGCGTCGCCGTATCGTAAGTCGCCAGCGCCACTTGCGCATCCCTCGGCAATCCATCCAAAAGCGCATAAGCCGCTTCCAAATGCTGCCGCTGAATCAAATAGACCGCCGGGCTAGTCTCCACTAAAACGCAAACTTCCGGCGGCTCCTGAATGGTCTGAAAAACGGTAATCGGTTGCTCGATGCCATCATCGAAAACATGAAATTGCGATCGCTCGAGGCCACCCAGAAAATTGCCATGCCCATCAGCCACGCTAGCCTCAACAATCACCAAGGCAGAAACACTCTGAATCGGCTCTTGCGCAGATTGAAAGCCGGCGAATTTAATTCGCCCGCGCGCAGCCATAGCCAGCGGCAGCAGAACGCCGGCGAAAACCATAATCAAAAATCGCGCCCGTGATTTACTGCAGATAGGAATCAAAGTAAACGCCGTCAGGCGTTTTCCACCAGCCGCTCGCATAGGAATGAAGATAGCGCGAGAACACCCCAAGATTCACGCCCCGCAGCCAATCGTCGCCGGTCGCATTCGCAGGTATCGCGCCACCTGGCGCCGAATTTTTCGAAGCCGCAGCTCCTGCCGCCGCGTGCAACATCACCGCAATTTCCCGCTCCCAAGTCTGCTTCGACATTTGCGCGTAAGAAAATCCCGTCAAATCCTTCGGCAATCGTCCGCGCGCCCGCTGAAAATCCGGATTGCCGACGAGCGATTCGGCCTTCGGAATCGAGCCCCGGCTAGTCCGCCCCACCGCGTCCAGCAAAAGCGCCTTGCGCTGCGAGTAAATCAAAAGCTGCGGCGTCACCGCAATGTAGGAAAGCTCCAAACGCGGCGCCTTCGTGGCAGGATCAACGGAATTCGTGCCCAACTCCAGCACCGTAGCGCTGCCCTCCGTAGTCGTATCCCGAATCATCGGCCCCAAACCTTTTCGCAGCAAACCTAACACGACTTCCGGTTTGTGAATCGAGATCGCCACCAGAGCAGTGTAAGTCGCATCCCCCGGCGCCGACGTGACGGTCGCCACCTCGCCCCCAAGCAAAGCAAGAATATCGGGCAAGGGCATCCCCAGCATCGCCTGCCCCAACATGTCGAATCCTTTGAAGCTCCCAGCTTTCTGTTGCGGCAAGGAATCGACAAACGGCCCGCGAAAAATCTGATAGATCGCCGGAAAACTTAATCTCCAGGCAGCAAACGAAGCCCCATCGCGCGCCAAAGGCAAACTCTCAAACGCAGGAGTGCTCGCCCCTACGATGTCAAACAGGCTGCCAGCAGAGGTATCGCCCAAAGTCGCAAATCGCAGCCGCGTAGAATCGGCCTCAAAACTCAAGCTTCCGCAAAACGCATGCAAGCGATCCAAATGCACCGCCTGCGCGAACTTGGCCAAATCCACGTCCTGCACTTTCGGCGTCGTCGGCGAAATCAATCCCTCAAGCCGCACATAGAACTCCACAATCGCCCCACCCCCAAAATTCACCCGCGCCTTTTTCCATCCCGCATCATCGGCAAGCGACGCACCCGCCGGCACTTTCGCATCAAATCGCTTCACCAGCTCTTCGATCAGTTCCTTGCGCCCCGCACTCAAATAATAATTTCCCACCTGCGCCGAAAAATCCGTGGTGCCAGACCGCTCCACGGATTCAATTTTGATTTTTCCAAGCATGTAGGAGTGAATTTGCGGCGCGCCGGCTCCCGTCTTAACAGAAATCGCTTTGGCCTTCTGAATCAAATCCGCTTTCCCCGTACCGTCGTAGATCACAAAGCCATCGTAGCCACCGGCACCATGAGCCGCGCTACCAGACGCGCCGGGACGACCAGCGCCGGCAGTTGCTTTGCTCCCCGGCAGCGTGAGACTTCCCACAATCGCCTCATTCTCAAAGAGCGGCAGCAACACAGCGAGCTGCTCCGGCCGCGCGGATTTGTCGTTCATCTTAAGCCAAGAATTTCCAAATGCCCCCGCCGTCAACTCCCGCCGAATCGGCGCGAAATCAGGATCCGCCCACAAGCGCAAAAGTCCATTCTTGCCCTGCACAGGATCCAAAGTTTTTGTGCCGCGCCAGTGCACGTAAAATTTCACTGAAGCAGGTAGCCGTGATTCGATGTTCGGCGCTTGCGTTTCGTTAGCGGCAGCGGATGTTGGATCGGCCGAAGTCTTCGCAGCACTCGCCGGCGCCGGCGTCTTCGATGCAGTCTGCTGCGCGAAAATCCCGCCAGACAGCGCGCAGATCCCAGCCAACGCGCAAGTCATCGCGATAATCAAAGCGCGATTTATTTTTCTCGATGGCGCTGCAGGGCTACACAAAGGTTCACGGTGAGATCGAGCAGGGAAGTGCCGTACGAAAGAAACCACAAAGCGCCGCAAAGACGCCAGCTCAAGCATTTTTCGAGTCAAGTGATCCCAAACGAAGCGATTTCAAATTAGAACAACAACCCCAGGGGCCCAAACGCAGTTCCAGTCGTTTCCGGATCTAAAAATTTCAAATCTGAAATTTGAAATCTCTTAGCCTTTCGCTGTAGCTGTCGTAGGAGCGGCGGCTTGCTGCGCCCGCCCACGTAACGCTCACGAAAACATGGCCTACATGCCTGTGCGAAAAGCGATCCGCCGTTCAATTCCCCGGCGGAGTCGCCGGCGCTGCCGCAGCAGCATCCTTCGGCGTACTCAAATACCCGCTAATCTGATCCTTAGTCACATCAAAAACCACGATCTCATACGGCGCCCGCGCCCCATGGACATAAAACTGCACTGGCTCGCCGGCCGTCTTGTCCTTCTTTTCAATATTTTTATCGTCGGCCAACACATTCACGGTGTACTTGTATTTCTTCGTGTCGACTTTGCGCAAAGTAACCTGAATCGGTCCCACCCGCTGCATCTGATTCGATTTCTTGATCTTGAATTCAAAAATATTCCGCTCGCCCAACCTCTTCAACTCTTCCACTTCCTCGTGATTCCGTGCAATCAAACCACTCTGCACGCCCAAATCCCCAACGGTAGATGACAACTTAGCCTTCGTCGCCTCTAGATCAGCCTTGGTGGCCGCCACATCACTCTTAGTCCCGCTCAATTCGGTAGAAACCTGTCCAAACTTCGTCGCCGTATCCGCCTGCACCGCGCCAATCTGCGTTTTTAGCTGCTCGTCGCTCTGCTTCTGATCTTTGCGCACCTGCTGCGCCAATGCGCGCGCGTGCGCCAATTCATCCTGCGTCAATCCAAGCTTCTGCACGGTAACGTCCATCTCGCCCTTCAAATCCGCAATGCGCGCATTCGTCTTGTCAACTTCCGCCGCCATAGCCTGCTCGCGCTTGCTGGCATCATCCGCAGCCTTCTGCGCCGCCGAACGCGCCGTAACGCTCGCATAAGTCAAATAAGCCAGAAACAAAAACGCGATAACAAACAAAATCGAAATCCATCGAGGCGTAGCAGAAGTTTCGATATGTTCCACCCGCTCCACCCGCGTAGGCTCCCCACCACCACTAAATTGCGACGGCGTAACCATCAATCCTCCTAAGTTAAGCGCCCAGCACGAGTAGCGCTCCCCCAGCAATGCTACGCATTATCTCCAACGCTCAATGCGAAGTCTATTCCCGTCCGCGTCGGCGTTTCGTAGGGGCGGGGGTTCATCCCCCGCCCGGTTTGGCCTTGGGTTTTAAACCGCCACGACTTCACCGGCGCCGATCACCCCGTCCCCGCGGCCACCGCGCCTCAATCGTGGTGGTCAACCCCCCACGCGGCGTAAATTCCCCGGTCACCGTAAACCAATCCGGCTTCGTCGCCGCCACAAAATCCCGCAACATCCGATTCACCGCATTCTCATAAAAAATTCCCAAATTCCGGTAAGCCAGCAAATACATCTTCAAAGATTTCAATTCCAAGCACAATTTCCGCGGCTGATAACGCAAAATAATCGTCCCATAATCCGGCAATCCAGTCTTCGGACACATCGAAGTATATTCAGGAAATCGAATGGTAATCTCATATCCAGGAAAATGATTCGGCCAAGTTTCGATCTTCGGCAGCTTTGCGTCGATCCCGGCCCGCGCATGCGCCGCAGTATAATCAGGCATATTCCCCCCGCAGATATCTTACACTCGCCGGTCGAAAATTTTTCGCTTGCCCCTTGAAGCGCAGGGCAGTTTATATTAGTGTTCGTAATTAGGAAGTTAACTCAGGAGAGTGGGGGAACGCGGTGGTTTGTCCCGAGTGCTATTCAACGCGCTGCACCCGCTCGCGCCGCAAAGGCGTGAAGGACTACGCCGTGAGCGTCTCGCAGCTACGCCCGTGGCGCTGCCGTTCCTGCCAGCATCGCTTCTACGCCTGGAATGTTCCCGTCTCTCTGCTCTTCTACGCCCACTGCCCGCAATGCGCCGATTTCGCCCTAGAGAAAATTTCCGGCCGCCTAGCCCTAGATGGCAATTTCAAATGGCTAAAGCGAGTCCTAGGCTTCGCAGCCTACCGCTGCCCAGGTTGCCGCTCCCGTTTCTTCAGCGGCCTAATCTACCTACCAATCCTCTCCGACCGCGACGAAAAACTAGCCGGCACAACCAAGTAGCGCCGCCTCTCGTCGCGCCAATAAGACGTACCGCTGGCGTCCCTGCCGGCTTCGACGACCACTCACAACCCAAGTCTGCAAATCACCGCCGGACTCAACCCGTCCGATAATTTGCCAGCCGTAAATTTCAACGACATCAAAACAATCGTGTACAATCGCCCCACAAGAAAGCAAAAACGGAGAACGCCATGCCAGACTCGGTGCTAAAGCATTTCAAATGGAAAGAAATGGAGATCGAACACCTAAACCCGCTCTTCGATCGCCAAATGGTAGTAGGCGAATCCATAATGCTAGCCCGCATCATCCTGAAAAAAGGCGCCTACGTCCCCATGCACCATCATCACAACGAGCAACTAACCTATTGCCTGGAAGGCGGCATGAAATTCGGAATCGACGGCCGCGAAATCGAGCTCCGCCCCGGCGACGGCCTCTGCATCCCGCCAAATATGCCCCACGAAGCCTGGGCCATCGAAGACACCATCGAGCTAGACGTCTTCGTCCCGCCACGCGCCGACTGGTTGGCAAAAGACGACGCGTACCTGCGCGGCAAAGGATCAAAGTAGCGTCAACTCGAAATCGCGCACACCAAAACTCCACGACGCATGAACGCAACCCCAGCCGAAGCGCGCGCCAATCAACGCAACGCGTTACTAGCCGGCTTCTTCGGCTGGACGCTAGACGCCTTCGATTTCTTCGTCCTAACGTTCGTCCTGGCCCCAATCGCGAAAGAATTTCACCTAGACGTAGCCCACATAGCCCTAGCCATCACCGCTAGCCTAGCCACCCGCCCGATCGGCGCATTCCTCTTCGGCCTGCTAGCCGATCGCTACGGCCGTCGTCTTCCGCTGATGCTAGACATTCTTTTTTATTCCGCGGTAGAAGTAGCCTCAGGCTTCGCCCCGAATTTCACGGTCTTCCTAATTCTGCGTCTGCTCTATGGAATCGGCATGGGCGGCGAATGGGGCGTAGGCGCGTCACTCGCTCTAGAATCCGTCCCAGCAAGATGGCGTGGCCTACTCTCAGGCCTGCTACAAGAAGGCTACGCGCTAGGTTATCTCCTGGCCGCGGTAGCCTATTGGACCGTCTTTCCGCACTGGGGCTGGCGCGCCCTATTCTTCCTGGGCGGCGCCCCGGCTTTGCTCACACTCTTTATCCGCGCCAAGGTAAAAGAAAGCGATGCCTGGCTAGCCTCGCGCGGCGAGCGCCATGATTGGTGGAAATATGCCAGCGAGGTCTGGGCCAACCGCGGCCGTTTCTTCTACCTGGTAATCCTGATGGCCGCAGTAAATTTCATCTCCCACGGCACGCAGGATCTCTACCCAACATTCCTTCAGCAACAGCGCGGCTACAGTCCGAAACTCACCTCGATCATCACGGTAGTCTCAATGGTCGGCGCAATCTGTGGCGGATTAGCAGTAGGGTTGCTCTCGGATCGCTGGGGACGCCGGCGCTCCATGGCCGGCGCGCTTCTGGGAGGAATAGCGCTAATTCCGCTGTGGGTTTTCGCGCCCAGCTTCGCCTGGATTCTGATCGGCGCCTTCACTCTTCAATTCATGGTGCAAGGCGCCTGGGGCGTGATCCCCGCTCACATCAACGAACTCTCGCCCGACCGCCTTCGCGGCTTCTTCCCGGGTTTCGCCTATCAACTGGGCGTCCTGATCGCCGCAGCCTTGCCGTCAATCCAAGCTGACGTGGCCAAAAGTATCGGCTACGCGCAGACGATGGCCATATCCGCCACCACGGTTTTGATTTTCGGCGCAATCGTAATTCTGTTAGGCCCCGAAGCCCACAGAATCAAATTCGGCCGCAGCGCCGATTCGCCGTCGTAGGGGCGGGGGTTCACCACCCCCCCGCCAAAAAATCCCGAACATCCCCTCTCGTAAATGCCAAATTGCAACCCGCTCAAGCGAAGCCGGTTTGGATTTCCGCCCAACAACGCCAAACCCCGCAAAAAAATTCCAAATATCCCCACGTTCAACTCGTAGCCAATTCCCCCGCCCGAAAAGGCAGCGATCTCACCCGTTTCCCAGTAGCCATAAAAACCGCATTCCCCACCGCCGGCGCCACAGAAAGCACCCCCAACTCCCCAAGCCCGCTAGGCGCCTCCTCACTAGGCACAAAATGAATCTCAATCTTTGGCACCTCGCTAATCCTCAACATCTTGTAATTATTAAAATTACTCTGCTGCACCCGTCCATCAACCAAAGTAATCTCCCCGCGCAAAGCCGAAGTAAGCCCCATAATGATCCCACCCTCAAGCTGCGAAGCCGCAATATCCGGATTCACCACCCGCCCGCAATCAATAGCCAAAACAATGCGGTCCACAGTAATCGCACCATTCTTCGCCACCGTAACTTCCGCCACCTGCGAAACATAACTAGAGAATGCCTGGCTCCCAGCAATCCCGCGCCCGCGCCTCTCGCCCGCCAAAGGCGTCCCCCACCCAGCCTTCTCCGCAGCAAAATGAATCACCCGCCGCAACCGCCGCACATCCACAACTTCATCATCCGGATTCTTAGGCGGAGGCATCTCATGCCATTCCCCAAACAACTCCCCCCGCAAAGTCACCGGATCCTTCTTAGTAGCCACGGCAATTTCATCCAAGAAACAATCGATCGCCCACCGATTCGCCAAATGATCGACGGCTCGCAAATACCCACGCGGCACCGCCGTCTCCAGAAAACTGCATTCCAGCAAATAATTCGGCACGGATCCGCAAGTCAACCCCGGCCCAGCCAATTCGCTCCCCGCAACATCCGGCGTCTGCGGCCCCTCGTAATAACCATCGGTGGTAGGCGCCACGATATGGTGCATCCAGGCATTCACCCGCCCCGACTCATCAATCCCAGCCCGCATGCGGTGCAAACTCATTGGCCGGTAATAATCAAATCGAATGTCATCTTCCCGAGTCCAAAAAACTTTCACCGGCGCCCCAGCAGCCTTCGAAATCAACGCCGCCTCCACGCCATAATCCACATTCAACCGCCGCCCAAATCCCCCACCCATCAAAGTCACATGCACAGTCACATTCGAAGTAGGGATCCCCAACGCATGCGCCACCGCGGCGAGCACTCCCTGCGCATTCTGCGTAGGCGCCCAAATCGTGCAATGCCCATCCTTGAAATAAGCCGTACAATTCGGCGGCTCCATAGGCGTATGCGCCAAAAACGGCAACTCGTAAACCGCCTCCATCTTCACAGCCGCCTTCGCAAACGCTGCGTCCGCATCCCCAACTTTGCTAACTTCCTGCCCCGGCTTTTGCGCCAATTCCGCGCACTTGGACCGATGCTCCGCGGTGTTCTCGCCGCCATGCCCCAACTCGTCCCATTCAATCTCCAGCGCCTTGCGCCCCTGAATCGCCGTCCAAGTAGAATCCGCGATCACTGCCACTCCACTCGGCAGAAAATGCTGATTCCCCGGCTTGGCTGGCCCAAATCCAAACGGTGAAGTCATTTCCACCGCCGGCACTTCCACGACTTTCTTCACGCCAGCCACGGACGTCGCGTTGCTCGCGTCAAATTTTTTCACCTTACCCAAAAACACCGGACTCCGCGCGGTCACCGCATAAAGCATCCCCGGCAACTTCGTATCCACTCCATATTTCGCCGCCCCCACGACGATCTTCGGCCCATCCACGCGCGGCTCACCCATCCCCACAATCTTGAAATCCTTCGGATCCTTCAGGGCAGGCGTTTTCGGCACCGGCAATTTCGCAGCCTTCGCAGCCAACGCCCCATATTTCACCGAGCGCTTCGAAGCCGCGTGAAACACAGCCTCATCCCGCGCCACACAATCCGCAGCCGGCACTCCCCATTCCTTAGCCGCCGCCAAAATCAACATCTCCCGCCCAGCCGCCCCCGCATTCCGCAAAGGCTCCCAACTAGTCTTCACGCTAGCGCTGCCGCCAGTAACCATGTCCCCATACTTCGCCTCAGAATCCGCCTGCACAATCGTCACGCGCGTCCAATCCGCTTCCAGCTCCTCCGCCAAAATCATGCACATCGAAGTACGCACACCCTGCCCCATCTCCGACCGCGCCACCCAAAGCGAAATCTTCCCCTCCGGATCAACTTGCAACCAAGCATTCGGCACAAAACTCCCGTCAGCCCCAGCAGCCTCCCCCCGCGCAGGCAAATAAAACGCAATCACCAACCCAGCCCCAGTCAGTGCGCTACGCTTCAAGAAATCCCGCCGCCCCAACCCTCCACGCGCCCAAGCGCTCAAAGTCCCACCAGGAATCGGTAACCGCTTCCTCTGCGTGAATGGCTGCGTCACAGCGCACCCCCATCAAGCTGCACCAAAGTGTCTATCGTAGGGGCGCGCCTTGGTGCGCCCGCTGTCGGCGATGCCGTCCCCGTTGCCACGTTCGCCGTAAATCGAGCATCGTCCGTAGGAGCGCCGCTCGCTGCGCCCGCGCGTGGCGTAATCGCCGCGGACGTACCCGCGCCGGCATCCCGCCCCATCTCCGCCGTCATCTTCGCCGCCGCATGAATCGCCTTCCGAATCCGTGGGTATGTCCCGCACCGGCAAATATGCCCAGCCAGCGCCTCATCAATATCATCATCGCTAGGCGCGCGATTCGTAGCCAACAGAGCCGCGCAAGACATAATCATCCCAGCCTGGCAATACCCACACTGCGAAACTTGCGCCTCCAACCAAGCCCTCTGCAAAGGATGCGACCCGTCACCAGAAAGCCCCTCAATAGTGAGAATCTTGCTCTCCCCCACAGTAGAAACCCGCGTAGAACAAGATCGCTCGGCGACCCCATCAATATGCACAGTGCAAGCCCCGCAAAAAGCCTGCCCGCACCCAAACTTAGTCCCAGTAAGCTCCAACGTATCCCGCAAAACCCAAAGCAAAGGAGTCTCCGGCGCAACATCCACACTCAAAATCGTCCCATTAACATTCAATTTATAAGCAGTCACAAGAAAACCTCCAAGGATCCGCCGCAGAAGTATCCAATCGCCAAGATTCTACACTCCAAAATTAAATCCAACCACAGCCAGCGCCGGATGCGTCTCCTCCGTAGCGCTGGCGTCCCGCCGGCTCCGACGACCACAAATCAAACTTAGCCCACAGAAAAATCGCCGTCCTCCAATCTCAACTACATTCAACGTACCGCTGGCGTCCCTGCCGGCTCCGACGAGCAACCCACAAAAATCAAATCGCAAGAAATCGCCGTCCTCCCATCTCAAGAACATCCGCGCCGTAGCCTTCCTCCTCTTTAAAATCTCAAATCTGAAATTTGAAATTTCTAGCCTCACGCATTCCACCCACAATAAATCCCCTTGACAATCCTTCCGTCCATTTTTATATTTAACCGTCAGGTTATTTAAACAAGAGGTTCAGCAAGACAACATGCCCCAAGACCACCTAACCCAAACCTTCTCCGCCCTAGCCGACCCCACCCGCCGCGCCATCCTAGCCCGCCTAATCACCGGCGAAGCGACAGTCACCGAACTCTCCAAGCCCTTCGAAATGAGCATGCCAGCAATCTCAAAGCACCTGAAAGTCCTAGAGCGCGCAGGCCTAATAGCCAGAAGCCGCGAAGCCCAATACCGCCCCTGTCGTCTAGAAGCCAAGCCGCTAAAAGAAGTCTCCGCCTGGGTTGAGGAATATCGCCAGATCTGGGAGCACCGCCTCGATCGCCTGGACGCCTATCTCCAAGTCCTAAAGAAAAAGGAGCAGAGAAATGCCCGAAGCAAAAAAAAGCCCCGCTGAAAACACCGCCGACCGCGAAATCGTCCTAACCAGAATTGTCGACGCCCCGCGCGACCTAGTCTGGCAAGCAATCACCAATCCCAGAAACGTAGTGAACTGGTGGGGCCCCATCGGATTCACCATCACCATCGAAGAAATGGATGTGCGCCCCAACGGCGTCTGGAAGCACACCCTGCACGGCCCGGACGGCACCGATTACCCAGGCAAGAGCATTTTCAAAGAGGTAGTCAAACCGGAGCGCCTCGTCTTCACCCACTCTGGCGGAAAAAAAGGCGAGCCCGCCGCGCACTTCGAGTCCACGTGGACCTTCGAAGCCCAAGGAGAAAAAACTAAAATCACGCTGCGCATGCTCTTCGACTCGGCACCAGCCCGCGATCTAAACGTAAAGACCTACAAGTCCATCGAAGGCGGCGAACAAACTCTCGGGCGTCTAGCAGAATATCTCCCGAAAATTTCCCAGTCAGCAGCCACGTCGCCCGAAAGATACGAACTAAATCTAACGCGAGTCTTCGATGCTCCCCGCGCCTTAGTCTTCAAAGCCTGGACCGATCCCAAACACGTAGCGCAATGGTGGGGCCCCGGCGGCTTCACAAATCCAGTCTGCGAAGTAGACGCCCGCCCCGGCGGCGAAATGCGCATCCACATGCGCGCCCCCGACGGCGCCACCTATCCAATGACCGCCATCTTCAAAGAATTAGTCGAGCCCGAGCGAATCGTCTTCCAAAGCGCAGCTCTCGATCCAAACGGAAAACCGCTCTTCGAAGTCCTAACGACGGTAACGCTAGCCGACCAATCCGGCAAAACCAAACTAACGCTGCACGCAAAGGTTCTGACCATAACCCCAGCAGCCCCGCGATATCTGGCCGGAATGAAAATGGGCTGGACGCAAAGCCTGGAGCGCCTCGCCGCGCACGTGGAGAAAGCCTAATCGATCGAGCATCGTTGAGTTCTGATGTGAGACCATGATTACCACGGGATCGACGGTGGCATCGTAGCCAGAGGATTCACAGGAGCAATTTGCGATGGCTAGGAACAGCATCAGGACGGATCGGACGCGTCGCAGCAGCTTGCTTTCATCGGTACGCGAAACAGCCCAAGGATTGCGCGCTGCTGGAATCATGAACGATCAGAACTTGCGAAAGTTCTGCGCTCTTCGCGGAGCGCGAACGGCCCACGGTCGCTTGAAACGTACTGCTTAATCTTCGACCGCTCGCGCCCCAAGTCTCGATTGGCGAAATCCCTGCCATCTCCGTTACAATCATCTCCCCTTCAATTCGAATCAAGGAGACCGCCATGGCCGCCACATCGCCAATCACCGCATCAACCATCGACGACGTAAAAGAAAAAGCCCGCCGCCTGAAAGTCTATTCCATGATGGCCACCACCGCCGCCGGCTCCGGGCATCCCACCTCCTGCCTAAGCGCCGCCGAATTAGTAGCAGGCGTTTTTTTTCACGCCATGAAATTCGATCCCAAAAATCCAAATTCAAATGACGGCGATCGCTTCGTCCTCTCAAAAGGGCACGCCGCTCCAGTCCTCTACGCCGCCCTGGCCGAAGCCGGCGTCTTCCCCATTTCGCGCCTGATGACCCTCCGCCAACTAACCAGCGAACTCGAAGGCCACCCAACTCCAATCATCCCCGGCGTAGATGCAGCCACCGGCTCACTAGGCCAAGGCCTCTCGGTAGGCGCGGGCCTGGCCATAGGCGCGCGCCTCGATAAAAGCCCCACCCGTGTCTACGTTCTCACCGGCGACGGTGAACTCGCCGAAGGCCAGGTCTGGGAAGCCGCGGAATTCGCCGGCCATTACAAGCTCGAAAATCTCACCGTCCTCTGCGACATCAACGCCCTCGGCCAAAGCGACTACACCATGTACCAACACGACATGGAAAGATACCGGCGCAAATTCGAATCGGAAGGTTTCGATGCGCAGGTAATCGATGGCCACGACGTAAGCGCAGTCCTAGCCGCATTAGATCACGCCAAATCCGTCACGGATCGTCCGCAAGCCATCATTGCACGCACCATCAAAGGCCACGGTGTAAGTTTCTGCGCCGGCAAACCAGGCTGGCACGGCAAAGCCTTCTCAAAGGACGAGCTGGCCACAGCGTTAAAAGAAGTAGGCACCGTCCCGCCAATCCCGCCGGACGACGGCATATCCTACGCCCGCAAAAATCTGCCAAAGCCCCCAGATTTCCCGGCTCCAGCAGCCCCCGATTACAAACCGGGCACCACAATCGCCACCCGCGAAGCCTATGGCTATGCGCTAAAGCGGCTTGGCGCCGTAAATCCGCATCTAGTAGCCATCAGCGGTGACGTGAAAAATTCCACCTTCTCTGACATCTTTGAAAAGGCCTATCCCGACCACTTCTACCAAGGCTATATCGCCGAGCAAAATATGGTGAGCGTCGGCGTAGGCTTGGGCGCACGAGGCAAAGTCCCCTTCGTCGATACTTTCGCCTGCTTCCTGAGCCGCGCCTTCGATGAAGTTCGCATGGCCGCCATCAGCCGCAGCTTCGTCAAGCTCTGCGGCTCCCACTGCGGCGTAAGCATCGGCGAAGACGGCCCCTCGCAAATGGCCCTGGAAGATCTAGCCATGTTTCGCGCCGTAAACGGCTCGATCGTCCTCTACCCGTCCGATGCTGTCTCCACCGAGCGCCTGACCGAATCCGCCGCCCGCGCCGACAACATCTGCTACATCCGCACCTCGCGCCCCAAAACACCAATCATTTATTCGCTCGACGAAAAGTTCCCCATCCCGGGCTTCAAAGTCGTCCGCCAAAGCGCGAACGATCAAGTAACGGTAATCGGCGCAGGCATCACGCTACACGAAGCCCTGAAAGCCGCCGATGAACTCAAGGGGCAGGGAATCGCGATCCGAGTAATCGATCTCTATTGCGTAAAGCCCTTAGAAGGCGCGGCCCTAGCCACCCAGCTAAAAGCCACAAACGGCCGTCTGGTAACAGTAGAAGATCACTTCGAAGAAGGCGGCCTAGGCGAAGCAGTCCTAGCCGCGTTAGCCGACGCAGGCGTAGCCCCAACAAAATCCCGCCGCCTGGCCGTCCACGGCATGCCGCATTCCGGCAAACCCGAAGAGCTAATCGATAAGTTCGGAATCTCGGCCAAGCACATAGCCGAAGCCGTCCGCGCAATCACAGCAAACTAGCGACAGAAAGCAGCCCTCAAACTAATGGCCGAAAAATTAGTCTTGGTAGGAATGTTTCCCGAAATAGCGGTAGTCGAACCAGGCGATCAAATGGTCTGGCACTCGCTATCCGGCAATCTGAGGATCGAATTCGACGCCAACCGTTCCCCGTTCTCCAGCAACGTCTTCCAAGCCCCCACAGGCGTCAACATCCTGAGCGGCCCCCCGCGCGCATCCATAAATCCAGGCTCGTACAAATATCGAGTCTGGCTAAACGACCAACACATAGCCGACGGCGAAGTCGTCGTGCGCCCCAAGCAACCGTAATCCTCGAAAGCCGCTGCCGCTTCTTTCGTACCGCTGGCGTCCCTGCCGGCTCCGACGACCGAAACGCAAAACCGGCGCTCAGGCTGCGCCCGGCCTCCGCATCCGGCACATCTGCAGCCACATCAGCCGTGTGTCATGACATGTGTTACACCCTGTGTCAGGACATCCGTTACACCCGCTCGCCGTGGATAGACACACCCGTACCCAAAAGCAAACAAGGGAGTTAAGCAAGGCCCAGCCGAGCCGAAAGACCTAGTCGCCGGCCACAGCCACGCGCGCCGATGCCGCCCGCGCCGTCTCGACAGCCTCAGCCAGCGCGCGACGCACCGGAGCTAGCAACACCGCGGGCACAGGCTTCTCGCGCGGCACACCCAGCCCGGCAGTCTTCCGCGGAAACTCAGTGCGCCGATCCAGCCGCAACCCAATATCCACCAACAAATCCTCAGCGAAATTCGGATCATCACTCCGCTCGCGTCCAAAGAACCACAAGCGTTCCTCATTCCGCTGCAAGAGTTGCAGCGCCTCCTCCAGCCGTTTCATCGCGGTATCAAACGTCGACGCCAGAAAATAAACCGGCAGGACCCAGCTCCGTCGCCCGAACGCGGCTCGTACGCGCACGGTGTATTTGCCATTCTGATTTTTCTCGATGGCACAGCGATATTCATTACCCGAGCCATTCTGTTTGTTCGACATGATCGTCCTCGATAATTCGCCGAAACTCGGCGGAATTCGCTCCGGCCCCAAAGCCCACGCGCTACAAATGTTCCAAATGCGGCTAGTTGAACTCGCGACCGGACTTGCTTCTACGACTGAACCACCAACAACGCCGGAATTGACTAAATTACAGAAGCTTCGAAACGTGAGAAACATGGCCTGCAGCAAGTCGCCGCTAACTCGAACGGCAGTGGAGGGACCGCCATTTCCAAAACGTCCCGCGGCAACGGGTTGGGCGCCACAGACAGCAATATTGTAGACACAGTTCAAAGCCGGCGGCAAGTGTCCTGTGGAAAACTGTGATGTGGCTGAAATTAAAGGGGTTAGAAGGCTAAGCTTGACCCGAAAGGGCCTTCAAATTGGCGCTATCGATGGTGATTTTGCCTTCGCTCTTGAGGCGATCTTGCAGCGCTGTTTTGAAGGCTTCATACGAAGCTTGCTGCTTGGTTTGCAGCAGTTGCTGCTCGAGTTGCGGCTTCTGCAAGATCAATTCTTCCATTTTCGGCGAGTCATGCGTCACGATCCGGTACACAGCCCAATTCGCGGCCACCTGATCCGCGTCGCTCACCTGCCCGACCTGCATGTTAAAAGCAGCATTAAATTGGGTGGCGGAGCCCAGATCGCTCACCTGCCCGTTGCGCGCAAACGGCGCGCTCGTCTTCGTTTCCGCGCCAAGTTCCTTCGCCGCCTTAGCCAAAGCTTCGCCGCCCTTCACGCGCTTGGCCAGATCCTCAGCTTTCGAGCGGGCCAAAGTCGCGGAATTGTCCTTGCGATAGTCCGCCAGCACCTTGTCGCGCACCTCAGCCAAAGTCCCCTGATGCGCTGGCTGCGTTTCCTTCAACGCAATAATCGCCCACCCGCGATCGATCCGCAGCGGCGCGCTAACCTCGCCTGGCCGCAGCGCGAAAAGCGTCTGATGCACATCCGGCGAATTCCCGAGATCCCCCAAAGGCTCAGAAACCGAAGCCACCGGCGTGGTTCCCACGGTCAAATTGAATTTCTTAGCCAAATCATCCAAAGATTGTCGGTTCGACTGCCGCACCGCCGCGGCCATCTGATCCGAAATCTTGTTCGCCTCGGCATTCACCTTAGAATCGAGCACGGTAGGCTCAATCTCCGCCCGCACTTCGTCAAAACTCTTCGTTCGCGCCGTTTCCTTGTCCAGAACCTTGATAATGTGGAAGCCGTATTGGGTTTTCACCAGGTCGGAAATCGACCCTTTCGGCAGGGTAAACGCGGCCTGCTGGAATTCCGGCACCGTCTGCCCCTCAACGATCCAGCCAATATCCCCGCCCTTGGTCTTCGACGTGTCGTCCGAATACTGTTTCGCCAAATCCTCAAAATTCCCGCCCGACTTGGCCTTCTTCAACACGTCCTCGGCCTTCTTCTGCGTCTCAGCCACCAGCGCGTCCGTCTGGCCGACGGTCTTGAAGAGGATATGCTCGACGTGCACGCGATTCTGCACCTTGAACTGATCGATATTCTGCTGATAAGCCGCCTTCAACTCGTCGTCGCTAACTTTCGTCTGCTGCTTCAATTTATCCAAATCCAGCAAAGCATAAGAAGCCGAGCGCTTCTCCGCCACCTGATACCGCCCAATATTTTTCGCGAAATAAGCCTGCAATTCCGCATCTGTAGGATTGATGGTTGCCGCCAAATCCGCCGGCTTAAACACCGCATACTCAATCGAAATTTTCTCATTCCGCCGGATATATTCCTGCGCAATCTCGGTATCCGAAACCGTCACACCGTCGGTAAGAATATTCCTGAATTTTTCCTCGAGCAGCTGCTGCCGCACAAACTCCTCAAAATCCTCGACAGTCATCCCCGTCCGCGTTTCCACTTCCTGCGTGTAACGCTCTTTGCCCACCCAAGTATCGCCCGTAAACGCCGTCGGCAAATATTTCTTGATGCGGTCGGTCTGCTCCTCAGGCGTCACCCGCAACCCAAGCCGCTTCGCCTCCATCTCCAACGCCTTCTGAAACACGAGCTGGTCCAGCACCTGCTTCGTATACATGCCCTTCAACATCGGCGGCAAACTCTGCCCGCGCAATTCGCGATTCAAAGTATTCTCAATGTCGGTGCGCGTAATCTGCTCATCGCCCACGCGCGCCACCGCATCCGGGCTATTCATGCCCGTCATAGCCCCAGGGACAAGCCCAGGCACCAAGGTGATCACCATCGTCAGGCAGATGATCCCCAAGATCACGCCCATCAAAATTTTTACGCCCGTCTTCCGCTGCTGAATTACGTCAAGCATGTGTAAGAAGCGCCCTCAAGTCGCGCCAAAACAATTAATTATAAGGCACGCAGCCGAAACGCTCAACCGAATTGCAGTTGGCGTGGCTGGTCTTCGTAGGGGAGGGCCGGAGTCAGCTCACCCACGACGGCCGCACTTTTGGGCGTCGCCGCGCGAGCTTTGACCGCGGACAGTTTTTGCTGCACGCGCGCCCGTTGACATCGTGCGGATTGACTTCGCCGATGGAACGCAGAAAATGCCGGATTGTGGTACGGCGCAGCAAATAGGCCACGTGTTCGCGAGCGTTACTCGGGCCGGCGCAGCAAGCGGCGCCCCTACGACGGGATTTTTGTCGCTAGGGCCTCCCGATTAGCATGTTTTGGATTTCGGCGGCAGTTAGTGTGGTTATGGGCGGGGCCTCGAAAAGGGCTACTTTTTCCCGATTAGGATTGGGGTCGGGGCTTTGTTTTGTTGGAGTTACGGGGTTTTCTAATCGTAGTGATTCCCGATTAGAATTGGGTTCTTGATTGGGGGCGTTTGTTTGTTTTGTTGGAGTTACGGTGGTGGTGGGTCGGGTGGGTTGATTGGATTCTCGATTAGGATTTGGGGCGGTGGTTACTGTGTGGAGTTCGACGATTACTTTCTTTTTGGGTTCTGTGTAGTGGCCGTGTTGGTCGAAGCGGCAGGAGATTTCTATGGCGCGAATGATGGCGTTGGCGGTGGCTCTGCATTCGCCGGCTTGCTCGATGATGCGATCTAGGGCGTGGCGGATATTGGAGCGGCGGAGAGTCCACAGGCCGCGGGCGTGGGCGTGGCGGTAGAGGCAGGATAGGCTGGGGAGGTTGAAGTCTTGGACGATGCGCTCGCCGCGGGACCAGTGGAGGAAGGCTTCGTCGATGGCTTCGCGGTCGGGGTGGTTGCAGATGGTGCATTTGCGGGAGTGGCGGTGTTCGTTGGTGGTCGGTGCGGCTGGTGATTCTAGTTCTGTGTGCATGGGTGTTTTCCTTTGACGCGGGTCCTTGGCTCCCGGTGATGTTTTTGGCGGCTCTTCAGAGTGCGCCGAGAGTAGGATGAGGGTGAATATCTAGTTGGTCAACGATAAAGTGAAGGGAAAGGGGCGGAATTCGGGATTATTGGTGATTTAGTTGGGAAAGGGGGTTTGGAGTGGGAAGCGCGCTTCCTGATTGGTAACATTTTGTAACATTTCGCGTGAAGGACTGGCGTCCGGCGGGAGTGGTAGATGCGGGACTGAATTGATGGCCGCTAGGGCGGATTTCGAAAACTCACCGTGAACGACGGCGTCGGCCTTGGCGGAGGCATACGATTCAAAAGCGGGGCCGAAAAGCGGGCGGGACTTAACGGCAAGGCCCGCCCCTACAATGACTTCACATTGAGGGGCGAGACGTTTTTTGTTGGCGTGCGTCTGTTTGGCTAAGAGGCGCGGGCCAGGCGGGTCCGGACAGGAGAGACTCATGGAAAAAGCTGCAGCAGGGATTACGCGCCGGTGGGGTGTGTTGCTCGGGCTGATGGTGGTGATGATTGCATCGCCGCGGGTATTGGCTGCGTCGCAGGCCCACGATGCGGTGGTGAAAATTGTGGCGCAGATTCAGCGGGCGGATTATGAAGGCGATCGACCTGCTTTGCGGCGCCTGTACCGCGAGCTGGCGCCCTTCGCCGATGACAAAGACATGGGCGCGCGCGTGCAATACTGGCGCGGGTTCGCGCTGTGGCGCCGGGCGATTAATGGATTCAACGAGACAGTGGATCCGAAAGAATCGGCCGCAGACGTCGCGGATGCGACGGAGGCGTTCCGCTCGTCGTTCGCGAAAGATCCTGCATTTGTGGACGCCAAAGTGGGAGCGATTGCCTGCCTCGGACTATCGATGTGGCTGAACATGAAAGATCCGGCGCGGATGCAGGAATTTGGGGCGCAGGCGTCGCCGCTTTTGAAGGAGGCGCGGGTGGCCGACCCGGATAATCCACGGTTGCTGTGGGTGCTGGGGCCGATCCTTTGGCAAACCCCGCCTGAGCGCGGCGGCGGGCAGGACAAAGCTATCGCGACTTACGAAAAGGGACTGGAGATTATCCGAAAACAGAAGAAGCCCAGCGACCTGCTCGAGCCATCCTGGGGCGAGCCGGAGCTTTTGATGAGTTTGGCTTGGTCGAATTTGAATAAGACTGCGCCGGATTTGGATGCTGCGGAGAGGAATGCGCGGGCGGCGCTGGAGCTGGTGCCTTATTGGCATTACACGCGGGATATTTTGATGGCGAAGATTCGCGAGGCCAGAACGAAGCAAGAGACGAAGCAGGGATGACGATTAGAGCGCGTCTTGAAATCTAAAACGAGAAGCCTCAGGTCTGAAGACCTGAGCTACATGATTTGACGGCGCTGAAAAAATTGACGCCTCGGTTGTGTTGCTTGACATGACTTCTACTGCGGAATAACTTTCGAGTGCAGCCACAGGTTACGGTTCGGGCGATTGCTGGCACGCGCATTTAGCCAGCGATCGCCGAGAACGCATGCGACCTAAAACTTCACCGACAACTGAACCCAGTGCCGAGCGCGCAGAGCCGGGGCTGCGTGCCTCAATCGCCTTCGCAATCGCGCCATTGGTTGCGCTTGTGGCGGCCGCGATTTCGATGCGGCCACTTTTGCCCGCATGGGGATTTATGTGGGCGCTGGCCGCGGCGATTTTTTTCGGATTGAAATGGCTTTCGTGGTGGCGGGCGCGAAGGGAAGTGGCGCACGCGGCGTGGCGATCGTTGGCTTATCTTTTTGCGTGGCCGGGGATGGATGCGGCTGCCTTTCTGGGCGACGCACGGCCGGCGCGGCCTTTGGCTTCGCGGTGGGTCTGGGCTGCGGCGAAAACTTTGGCTGGAATTTTGCTTTTGTTCTTATGCGCGCGGGCGGTGCCGGAACGATTGCCGCTTCTGCGCGGTTGGGTGGGGTTGCTGGGGCTGATTTTAGTCCTGCATTTCGGGAGCTTTGAATTAATTGCGCTGGGTTGGCAGAGCTTGGGCGTGAACGCGGAGCCGATTATGCAGGCGCCGATTTTGTCGCGCTCCCTGAGTGAATTCTGGGGCAAGCGGTGGAACTTGGGATTCCGGCAGCTGTCGTACGATTTTGTTTTTCAGCCGCTGCATCGCACGCTCGGCGTAGCCGGCGCGACGTTGCTGGTTTTTCTTTTTTCCGGCTTGATTCACGAGTCGGTGATTTCGATTCCGGCGCGCGGCGGATACGGATTGCCGACGGGCTACTTTTTGCTGCAGGGCGCGGGAGTAATTCTGGAGCGGTCGAGCGCAGGGAAGGCGCTGGGGCTGCGTGGAGGATTTTCTGGTTGGGCTTTCATGGCGGTGATGACGGCCGGGCCGGCCTTCTGGCTTTTTCATCCGCCATTCGTGATGCGCGTCGTCTTGCCGTTCATGCACGCGATTGGGGCGCTATGAATTCATCGTTGATTTACCGGCTATTCGATCTGGCGCTGTGGCTGGCCGGGGCTGGCCACTTTGTGATTTTGTTTGCGAGCTTTCAGGTGCCGGGGCGGCTCGATTGGCGGCGGGATTTGGCGCAGTTGCGTCCGTTTAATCGCAAGCTGCTGTGGGTGCAGGGCGGATTTACGGTGCTGACGATTATTGCGTTCGGGGTGCTGACGCTCGTTTTTCAGGCGGAGATGCTGCGCGGCGACCGTGTGGCGTTGGGGATTGCGGCGTTCATCGGAATTTATTGGACCGCGCGGATTCTGGTGGATGCACTTTCCACTCAATCACCTGATAGGGATCGGCAATATCGCAAGTCTTACAATGCACGCAATTCGAAAAATTAATCTTCAACCGTGCCGCGCCCTTCTCCATCCCCATCTCATACACCGCCGCGGGACAAAAATACTGGCAAGGATTCCCATATTCCCGCACGCACCGGTCCGCGCAAATATTCGGCTCGGTCACCACCAAATGACAAGGCTGATCCTCCTCATGCCGCGTCCCCGAATGATAAACGTCCGTCAAGCGGTCGAAGGTAATCACCCCATCGCCCTTGAATCTCGTCGATTGATCCACAAGCGTGTCCGGACGATTCAGTTTCGTATATTCCTCATACCCAGCCTTCGAGCGCAAAGGATCGAGAAACCCGCGCCCGCCGGAAACAAACTGCACCGCCGATTGCGCCAGCCCGCTGTAAAGCCCGTGCGCAAACGCCTGATGAAAATTCCGCACTTCCCACAATTCCGTCTTGATCCAACTCGCGTCCAGCTTCGAAGAATAGGCCGACAATTTCGCCGCCGAAGTATCCCCAGCGCAAAGCGCCTCGTAAATCGTCTCGGCAGCAAGCATCCCGGATTTAATTCCCGTATGGATGCCCTTCAACCGCTGCGAATTCAAAAGGCTCGCGGAATCCCCAATAATCAAACCACCATCGACATAAGGCCGCGGCATCGAATACCACCCGCCATAAGGCACAGTCTTAGCCCCGTAACGAATTAATTTGCCGCCCTCAATAATCCGGCGAATATGCGGATGCGTTTTATATTTCTGAAAAGCCTCATGCGGATCGAAAAGCGGATTGTGATACTCGAGCGCAATCACCATCCCCAGCGAAACGCGATTATTCTGCAATCCATAAAACCACCCGCCGCCATACATCGAAGAATCAAGCGGCCAGCCCAGCGTATGCCCGACAAATCCAGTCTCAATCCGCCCAGCCGGCACTTCCCACAATTCCTTGATCCCAATCCCATAAGCCTGCGGATTCACCCCATCCAATTTAAATTGCGATACCAAATCCTTGGTCAGCGAGCCGCGCGGGCCCTCCGCCAAAACGGTAACTTTCGCCCGCAATTCATAGCCAGGCGTAAAGTTGTCCTTAGGCTTGCCATTCTTATCCACGCCCTTATCGTCGGTAACAACCCCAGCAATCCCAGCCCCCTCCGCAATCAAACTCGCCCCGGCGAACGAAGTAAATAAATTTACGCCCTTCTTCTCAACGAGCCCGCCCAGCCACTTCACCAATTTATTCAGCGAAATAACAAA
>JABDFR010000030.1 GCA_013286465.1 Acidobacteriota bacterium
GTGTCCGCCGGTTCGCTACGCGCCGCTCTGCAATGCGCTTTCAGCAGTCTAAATCCAGAAACGCAATGTGAACCCGCTAGGATTTATCTCGAGGAATTTCGATCGTTCAGTTCCAGCATCGCCTGGGATTTCAACCGACTCTACTGGCATCGCCTGAAAGACTGGGAACAAGCCACCGGTAAAAGCTACGAAGCGGCGCTTCCAGGAGGCAAATCCGAAGCGCATGATCCCGGCGCCATCGCCGATTCCGTCGCCGATTTCTGGACTCTGCTCAAGGATCTCGAAGGCCAAAATCAGCTCCCGCCGGAATTATTCATTCTCGAAATCGGCGTCGGCATGGGCACCCGCGCCGGCCTCTGGCTCGATCGTTTCCGCGCGCTCGACAAACAACGCGGCACGAATTTTTATCCCCGCATCCGTTTTTTGCTCGGCGACTACTCGCAAGCCACGCTAGATCGCTCGAGGCCGGCAGTACGAGAGCATCTCGAGCTATGCAGCTTCATCGTTCTCAATGCGCTCGATCCCATCAAAACTCTCTCCTTCCTACGCCACAAAATTCTGCACATACATCTGACCAACGTCTACGACAACTTGCCCGACGAAGAATTAGTCCGCCGCGATGGCCGCATCTATTGGCTGCAAGTGCGCGCATATTTATCAGCCGCAGATGCAACGCGAATCGGCGCCGAGTGCGGCGTCCCAGTTTCCGAACTGCCGAAGCTGATCAATCGCCTGCTCGAAATCGGCCCCGAATGTCTGCCGGAGCGAACGCAAGGAGTAAAGCTCTGGCAGGAAGTTTGGAAAGCGGTGCGACTCGAGGAGCGCTTGGTGGACGCCGATTCGCTGCCGAATTCGTCTTATCCCGAAGGCCTCGATGCCTCAAATCTCGAAAACATGCTGCGAGATGCTCCGAGCGATTTGCGATTCCACCTAAGCTCCGGCGCGCTCGAAAGTTTTCGCAACACGCTGCCTCTTCTACACCCGCGCGGCTATTTGCAAGTACAGGATATTTTCGTCACCAGCCTCGGCGACTATCGCATGGGCTTTCACGGCCCCGGCAAGCTCGATGGCTCGATTGTAAATTGGGTAAACGGCGTTCTGCTCCGCGAAGTAGCAGAGCGTTACGGCTATGATTTGCATTTCGCGCCGTTTCATTACCGGCCAGGTTCGCGAGCCTCGGTCCTCTACACGACGCGACGGGAGTAAAGCATGAACTTTCCCATCCTTCCCACAACAGTAGTTGGCAGCTACTCGATGCCCGGCTGGCTCGAACGCCTCAAGACCGAATATTTCGCCCGCCGCATCAGCCGCCACGATCTAGATGAAGTTCACGACGCGGTAACCAAAGCCGCCATCAAAGATCAAGAAGCCGCCGGTCTAGACATCATCACCGACGGCGAACTCCGCCGCGACAACATGATCGACTACTTCGTAGAAAAACTTCCCGGCGTGCAAATCGATCGCTCCTCAAAAAAGTTTTACTACGATTTTTACGATTCCGAAGTGGTAGGGAAACTCCCCGCAGCTTCGCTAGGCCTGGTCGAAGATCTCCGTTTCCTGAAATCCTTCACCGAGCGCGAAGCAAAAGTCTGTGTAACCGGCCCGCACTCGCTAGTAAAACGCATTCGCAATAAGCATTACCAAAGCGAGGCAGCGTTCGCGGCCGACATAGCCCGCGTAATGAATCTAGAGCTAAAGGAACTAGTAAAAGCCGGCGCCCGTTACATCCAAATCGACGAACCTTACTATTCCGGTTTCCCAGAAGACTTAGATTGGGGCGTCGAAGTGCTGAACACGCTCGTTGAAGGCGTCGAAGCAAAAACCGCAGTTCACATTTGTTACGGCAATCGCTACGGCAAACCATCCTGGGAAGGCAGCTACCGTTATCTATTCCCGCGCATCCTCAAAGCCAAAGTCAAGCAACTCACTCTAGAATTCGCCCGGCGCGGCGGTGAAGATCTCGATCTGTTCCGCGAATTCGCCCCGCCGTTCGAGCTAGGCGTAGGAGTGATCGACGTAAAAACTCAAGCAGTAGAAACGCCTGAAGTAGTGGCGGAACGAATTCGCAAAGCCCTGGAAGTGATGCCGCCCGAAAAATTATTCATCCTGCCCGATTGCGGCTGCTTTCATCTGCCGCGTCCCGTAGCCTTCGCAAAATTGCGCGCCATGGTAGAAGGCACGCGCCAAGTCCGAAAGGAACTAAGAAGCTGAAATGCCCGCGGGAAATCCACTGCGCGATTCATTGACCGCCGGAAAATTCTGCTACGTGGTCGAACTTGTAGCCAGCCGGCTGACGCGCGAAGCCCGACTCCTAGAAGTAGCATCGCAGCTAGCGCAAGTTCCCGGCATAGTCGCGGGCAGCATCACCAGTTACGCCGGCGGCGCCATGGGCCGCGATCCAATTCGCGTGGGCACCGCAGCCCGCGCCCGCGGCCTCGTGCCAAACATTCACCTCACCTGCGTAAATCGCGATGTCCCCGCCGCACGCCGCGCACTCGAGGATCTTCACGCCCTCGGCATAGAGAATGTTCTCGCACTGAGCGGCGATTACCCCAAGACCTCCGCGAGCGAAGCGAAGCCGTCGCCGCAACAGCCAATCTTCGATCTAGATTCCGTCCAACTCGTCACGCTGATCGCGGAAATGCGCGCGAAAGGCCTGCCCTTCTGGATTTCCGTCGCCGTTTCGCCCTTCAAATACACAGAAGCCGATTGCGCCTATCAATATCTAAAGCTAGAAAAGAAAATCGCCGCCGGCGCCGACTGCGCGATCACTCAACTCGGCTACGATGCAAAGAAATTCCGAGAACTAAAGCGTTACCTCGATGAGCGCAACTTGCGCACGCCATTACTCGGCAGCGTTTACGTCCTCCATGCCAAAGCCGCCGAAAAAATGTCGAAAGGCGAGCCCCCGGGATGCTGGGTTTCGCCGGAGCTGCTGGAGCAAATAAAAATTGAAACGCAATCAGCCGACAAGGGCATGGCCGCGCGACTCGAGCGCGCCGCGAGCATGGTCGCAATTCTGCGCGGCCTCGGCTATGCCGGCGCTTATATCGGCGGCGATCATCGCGCAGATCACGTCCGTTGGATCATCAAACGATCGGAAGCGCTCGCGCCAAAGTGGCAAGAACTCGCGGATCGTCTAGCTTTCGCGCCCAAAAGCGCATTCTATTTCTGCGATTCCGCGCTAGCGTCGTCGAAGAAGCCGAGCTTCGCGCCGTCAAGTAGCACGGCCACTCCGGGGGGTGCACCCATCGCGCGCCTGCTCGACACGCTCGGACGCATCTTCCCAGTCAACAAACCGGGCAAGCTCCGAGATTTCCTAACCACGATGTTCCGCTGGATCGACAAGCGCCCAAAACTTTCCCGCGGCGTAGAGCGCTTCGAATTCGCAATCAAGTCTCCACTATTCGGCTGCCAAGCCTGCGGCAATTGCGTCCTCGGCCACATGGAATACGTCTGCCCGCAAACCTGCCCCAAGGGAATGCGGAACGGCCCGTGCGGCGGCACGCTAAACGGCCGTTGCGAAGTGGTCGATAAGCCATGCGTCTGGGTGGAAGTTTACGCCCGCGCAAAATCCGAGAAGCGCATGGAAGATCTGAAAATTTACATACCGCCGCGCAACAAAAGCCTCGCCGGCACAAGTTCCTGGATCAATTATTTTCTAGCCCGCGACAGTCGCCCCGGCCATCCAAATTTCGAATCCAGGGACGGGGGAGCGTCAGGACCAAGTACCACCAGCTCGTCGCGTGCACAAAGCGGAGCGAGCACGGAACCGCGCGCGCACGGAGACGGCGCGCTGATTCATATTGATCACAAGTAGCGCGACTCGGAGATTCGCTCGAAGCGCCGGTTGCTGGTATTCTTGCGCGTCTCGGACATAAACGGAATCGCGACTATGTTCGCAATCGCGATCGAAACGCGTTGAGCTGAAAATTTCTTCAGGGAGATTTTCTTGTCGACTTTTGTTCTAGTTCACGGCGCCTGGCACGATGGCTCGGCCTGGCACGACACCAGCCAGCATCTCGGAACGAAAGGCCACAAAACCTTCGCCCCCACCATCGCCGGCCAAGGTAAAGGCGCCGACCGCAACGTAAATCACGCCATCTGCACGAAATCCATCGTCGACGCTATCGTCAGCAAAGATCTTCGCGATTTTGTTCTGGTCGGACACAGCTATGGTGGAACAATCATCTCCAAAGTCGCCGAAGCTATTCCCGATCGAATTCGACGCCTCGTTTTTCTTACCGCTTTCGTGCTGCGCGACGGAAAAAGCCTCGTCGACGAAGTCCCCCCGGAAACCGCCGCAATTTTCGCCCAAATCGCGCAAGCTAGCTCTGACAACACCGTCATGCTGCCGTTCCCCGTTTTCCGCGAGCAATTCATCAACGACGTCCCGCTCGACATCGCACAAAAAGTCTACGCGGAACTGTCACCGCAACCGTACCAGCCGCTCGCCGACCGCCTCGACATGAAGAAGTTTTACTCGCTTCCCACGCCGAAAAGCTATATCAATTGCACCGAAGATACCGCGCTGCCTCCCGGCGAATTCGGCTGGCACCCGCGCATGTCCAGCCGCCTCGGCCTCTATCGCCTCGTCCAAATGCCGGGGAGCCATGAAGTGATGTACAGCAATCCCGAAGGGCTCGCAGAAAAAATAATCGAAGCAGGACGCGACTGAACTTCAAAGCCACAGAGCACACAGGGATGCCGAAACTAACCGCCAAACCGGAACCGCTCGAAGTAGATCTCGCCCACTCCGCGATCATCGTCGTCGATATGCAGAACGCCTTCGTAAGCAAAGGCGGCACTCTCGACATCGCCGGAATCGATTTGGCGGACGCTCCTCAAGTGGTTCGCAAAATTCGCGGAGTTCTCGACGCCGCGCGCGCAGCCGAAGTGCCCGTCATTTATCTGCAGATGGTTTACAAGCCGGACCTAAGCGATTCCGGCGGCGCCGCCTCGCCGAATTGCCGCAAAGAACTCGCGTTGCATTTGATGGAAGCCAAGCCGGAACTAAAAGGAAAGCTCCTGACGCAAGGCAGTTGGGATAGCGCGCTCGTCGATGAACTGGCCGCGAAGCCCGGCGATCTGGTAATCACCAAGACGCGTTATAGCGGCTTCGTAGGCACTACTCTCGATTCGCAATTGCGCGTCCGCGGCATACAATATCTTTTCTTCGTGGGAATCGCCGCGAACGTTTGCGTAGAATCAACGCTGCGTCATGCTTTTTTTCTCGATTACTGGCCCATTCTAGTTTCCGATAGCACCATGGCTGCCGGCGGACCAAGCGCCCTCGCCGCCACAATTTTTAATGTCGAATCATTTTTCGGCTGGACCGTAAATTCCGATGAGCTGAGCGCGTGCTTCGCAGCGCGAGGGGATTGAACGAGCGTGTGGACTGCGGACATTGACGTCGGCGGCACGCTGACCGACGGCCTCTTCACCAGCGGAGACAAAATTGTCTCCGTAAAAGTGGATACCACTCCGCACGATTTAACCGTTTGCCTGTTCGATTGCCTCACGCAAGCAGCCACGAAGCTCGATTTCGCTGATGCCGTTGCATTTCTCGAAGAAGTAGATCTGATTCGCTGGTCCACTACGATCACGTCAAACGTCCTCGCCGAACTTCGCGGTCCAAGAGTCGGTCTATTGATCACGCGCGGGCACGAATTGGATCTCTACGGCAGCGGGCGCAGTCCCGTCCTCGGCAAATTCCTGAATGATCGCGACGTGATCGGTATCACCGGCTCCTCCACCGAAACCGAAATCATGAATGCCGCGCGCTCGCTGCTAGAAACCGGCGTTCGCCGCATCTGCATCAGCCTGAAAGGCTCGCAGCAAAATCCCCAGTGCGAAATCGCCTTCAAGAAAATCATCGATCAGCAATATCCCGATCATTTTCTAGGCTCCGTTCCGGTTCTAGCCGGCAGCGATATCTCCCAGAGCCCAGACGATCGCACACGCACCTACTGCGCGCTCATCAACGCCTACACGCACGGCGCGCTAGCCGCCACGTTATTCAAAGCCGAAGACGAACTTCGCGTGGCATCAAAATATTCCGGCGCATTCCTAGTCAGCCATATCAACGGCGGCGTCGCAGGCATCGCGAAAACTAAAGCGATCGACACCATCGAATCCGGCCCCATCCTCGGTATTCTCGGCAGCGCCCACCTCGCGAAATCCTACGGCTTGAACGAAGTAGTCGCCATGGACGTAGGCGGCACAACGGCAAAAATCAGCGTCCTGCGCAACGGCGAGCCGATTTATCGCAAGCCCTCCGATTTATTCGGAAATCCGATCGAAGTCTCGCTCCCGTTTTTGCGTTCGATCGCGTTAGGCGGCGGAAGCGTGGTCAAGCCGCTAGCGGACTCGCAGCCGCCCTCAGTTCAACTCGGCCCGGAAAGCATGGGCTCGTTCCCCGGCCCCGCGTCTTACGGCCTCGGCGGAGACCAAGCCACGCTCACCGACGCGTTCGTCGCCGCCGGAATCATCAATCCACAATATTTTCTAGGCGGATCGAAGCCCATCGACCTAGAGCTCGCACGGAAAACGATCGAATCGCTAGTCGCCAAGCCATTGAAGGTAAGTCTCGACGACGCCTGCAAAATCATCATCGATCGCGCCTTCGCAGCAGTAGCGAAAATGATCGCCGATGCGCAAAAAGAATTGGGCGCGGATCTTTCAGCACACACTCTTTTCGCTTATGGCGGTAATGGCGGTCTTTTCGGTGCCGGAGTAGCAGCCAACGCCGGAATAAAGCGCGCCCTGGTATTCTCGCTCGGCCCAGTTTTCAGCGCGTTCGGTTCCTCCGTGTCCGATATCTGCCACGTCTACGAGCGCCCGCTTTCCGAATCAGCAATCACCGAAGCAGGATTAACCCGTATCCGCCGAGCTCTCGAAGAAATCAAAGCCGAATGTGCGAAAGACTTGCTCGGCGAAGGAATTCGTCCCGAGGGTCTGGCTTACTCGCTCGAGTTTGAGATTGCCGGCGAAAAAGGTTCGTCGCCCGTCGCTTTCACAGAAGACGCGCTCGCTAGCGAAGCCCAACTGCAGTCCGCGATTGCGAAAGCACGCGGCACGGGCAATGGATTAAGCGCGAAGCCCATCAGCCTCGAGCTGCTGCGCGTCCGCGCGAAAAAACCCATGTCGAAGCCGCACTTCGTCGAGCGCGCCCGCACCAGTCCCGATCCAGCTCACGCGCGCATAGGCACAAGAAAAATCGCTTGGGGCAGCTGCACCGGCGAAGCGCAAATTTACCGCTGGGAATCCCTGCAGCCGGGAAATCGCATCGCAGGCTGCGCGGTCATCGAAGGCGAAAACACCACCTATCTCGTTCCCGATGGCTGGAATCTAGAAGTAGACGGTTTCGGAAACGCGTCGCTCACGCGCTCATAGATCGGATCGCAAGAGCGCAGCAATCTGAATCAGTCGAGAGGCAAAATGCAAAACGCACCAAATCGAATTCGAGTCACCGAATACCTCGACGTCGACATCGATCAAGAAAAATGGCTTTGCAATCGCTGCAATCGTGATCTCGGCTCGGCCCGCGAAAACTATAAAAAAGGCTGCCTCGTCTACGATCGCGACCCGCGCGAAATTCATCCGCCCATCGTCACCGGCGCATTCAGTTTCTCCCCCGATCCACTCTGGGTCCGCATCGTAGAATTTTATTGCCCCGGCTGCGGCACCCAAGTCGAAACCGAATATCTCCCGCCCGGCCATCCCATCACGCGCGACATCGAAATCGATCTCGACGCACTCAAAGCCCGCCTGCAAAACGGCGAATTCACCATTCGCGCCCAGCGCCTCGAGGTCCCCGAATGAATTCGATCGACATCGACGTCGGCGGCACCTTCACCGATCTAGTCCTGCATTACGACGGCAAAGCCCTGATCAAAAAGGTGCCCACCACGCCCTACGATCTCTCCGTCTGTTTCTCGCGCGTAATCGAAGAAGGCGCCACCGCGGTAGGCAAAAAAATGGACGAACTGCTCCCGTCCATCGACATGATTCGCTATTCCACCACTATCGCCATGAATCGCCTCATCGAGCGCAAAGGCCCGCGCCTAGCCCTAATCACCACCGAAGGTCACGAAGACGTAGTCCTGATCGGCCGCGGCGCGCAATGGATCGATGGCACACGCGTACAAGAGCGCAGAAATCTAGCCATTCAAAAGAAACCCGACCCGTTAATTCCGCGCGACATGATCGTCGGCGTAAAAGAACGCGTAGATTCCCGCGGCCGCGTAATCCGCCCGGTAGACGAAAATGATGTCCGCGAAAAAATCCGCTATCTCGTAAATCGCGGCGCCCGCGGCATCGTAATTTCATTCCTCTGGGGCTTTCTAAATCCAATCCACGAGCGCCGCGTAAAAGAAATCATCCGCGACGAATACAAAGAATTCCACATCGGCTATCTGCCAGTAGTTCTAGCAGGCCAGGTAGTAGGAAAACTCGGAGAATACGAACGCACCATGGCCGCCATCCTCGACGCCTACTTGCAGCGCTCCATGCAAATCGAACTCTCCGCCATGTGGGACAAACTCCGCGAGCGCGGCTACACCAAGCCTCTCCTAATGATTCAAAGCTCCGGCGGAATCGCAGAAGTTTTCCGCACCACCGCCAGCCGCACTTTCAACAGCGGCCCAGTCTCAGGCCTGATGGGCGCGCATCACGTAGCCCAATCGCTCGGCTATCAAAATGTAGTAATGACCGACATGGGCGGCACCAGTTTCGACGTAGGCCTAGTCGTGAAAGACAGCGTCCGCAGCTACGATTTCCGCCCGATCATCGATCGCTGGATGGTCGGCATCACAATGATCAAGACGCTCTCCATCGGCGCAGGTGGCGGCTCGATCGCATCAGTAAATAAACTTCTGCAAAATCGAGTGCAAGTAGGCCCACGCAGCGCCGGCTCCATGCCCGGCCCCGCCTGCTTCAGCCTAGGCGGCACCGATCCCACCGTCACCGATGCCGACGTAGTCCTCGGCTATATCAATCCCGAGTATTACTACGGCGGCCGCATGCGCCTCGACAAAAATCGCGCGATTCAAGCCATCCGCGAAAAAATCGCTAAGCCCCTAGGAGTAGGCATCGAAGAAGCCGCCTCCATAATCCGCAAGATCGTAAACGGAAATATGGCCTCAGCAATCATGAAAGAAGTTCACCTCCGCGGCTACAGCCCGGAAGATTTCATCCTATTCGTAGGCGGCGGCGCAGGCGCAACCCACGCCGAAGGCTTCAAAGGCGACATTCGCAAAGCCGTAACATTTCCATTCTCCCCAGTCTTCTGCGCCTTCGGCTCCTCCACCATGGACATCATGCACGTCTACGAAGTCTCCAAAAAAATCACGCTGATGTCCCCAGGCACCCAGCAACTCTCCGAAGAATTCGCCACCTTCAACACCACGGTAGAAGGTCTAATCGAACAAGCCCGCAAAGATTTGCTAGGCGACGGCCTAGATCCGCAAAAAGCCGCCTATGTTCTCGAGCTAGACATGCTCTACGGCGGCCAATTTCACGTGAAGCGAGCCCTCTCCCCGCGCCTCTCGCTACATTCCACCGAAGACGTCCGCGCGATCTGCGACGCCTTCAACAAAGAATTCAGCGAAGCCTTCAGCCCCTTCGTCGTAAATCCAGAAGGCGGAATCTTCATCGAAAGCTTCATCCTGAAAGCAATCGTCTCCACTCCAAAAGTAGAAATGCCGAAACTGCCGCTAGAAGGCACCGATCCATCGGCAGCAAGAAAAGGCGAGCGCTCGGTCTATTGGCCCGAACTAAAAGATTTTCGCCCAACGCCAATCTTCACCCAAGAATCCCTGCGCCCAGGAAACGTAATCCAGGGCCCAGCAGTAATCGAAGGCGAATACACAACAATCGTAGTCCCCCCATCAATGCGTTTTTCCATCGACGAGCGCAGCCTGGGAATTCTCGAATCGTGATCTGACCAGAACTGAAGGAGCTTTATGCCGATCCCCACAACAAAGGAAAAGTTGGCCTGGCTAAAGCCCGCCCCAGCCACCCAACACGAAAAAGAATGCGCCGCAAAAGTAGCCCAAGGCGATTACGAAATCGGCATCCAAATCACCAACGACATCCTCGACGAAGCCATGGAAGTTTTCGTGCGCGCCTCGCGCAGCTATTTCGGCGTCTCCGGCGATTCCATGGTCGCCATCTTCACCGCCAACGGCGATCTAATCAACGCCAGTTGCGGCACCTACCTACACGCGATCATCCAACCGATCGTAATCAAATTCATCCACAAATATTTTTCAGAAAATCCAGGAATCAAAGACGGCGACATCTGGTACACCAACGACGCCCTCTACGGCGGCATCCACAACCCAGATCAAGTAGCTCTAATGCCGGTTTTCCACCAAGGAAAACTAATCGCCTGGGCCTCCGCCGCGTTACACACCACAGAAACCGGCGCCATCGAGCCAGGCGGCATGCCCGTAAGCGCAAAATCTCGTTTCGAAGAAGGCCTAAATCTCCCGCCCATCAAAATCGGCGAAAATTTCGAAATCAGAAATGATTTCCTGGAATTTTATTCCGTCTATGGCCTGCGCGCACCGGCTATGTTCATCTCCGATCTACGCGCCCGCTGCACCACCGCCGATCGCGTCCGCATCCGCCTGATCGAACTAGCCGACAAACGCGGATCCGATTTCGTAGTAGGCCTCCTACGCAAAATGTGCGACGTAGCCGAAGAAGGCGCCAGGAAAAAAATCCGCGCCCTACCCGATGGCACTTATAAATCGGTAGTTTTCAATGACGCCATAGGCTGGACGCCAGCGCTAGTGCGCGCCTGCCACCTGACGCTAACAAAAAAAGGCGACAACCTGATTTTCGATTTCGAAGGCACCTCCCCGGAAAATCCATCTTCCTATAATGTCCACCCGCAAGCAGTAGTAGGCCACATCGCAAATTTCTTTTACGAATATTTATTCCACGATCTACCGATCTGCAGCACCACTTTCGCGAGCATAGATTTCAAATTTCCAGAAGGCATAATCCTGAATCCCGGCAAAATGGCCGCCACCAGCTGCTGCGTCTTCATCGGCATGCAAGCCCGCTGCGCCACCCACAACGTCTTCGCCAAAATGGCCTTCTCCACCGAAGGCCTCTGGCGCCAAATCGCCGCGGCCCCAGGCAGCCAACACACCTCGCAAATCTGCGCCGGCCTCTCGCAATGGAAGCTGGCGGTAGCCGACGTTCTCTCTTTCTCGCTAAACTCCATGGGCCAAGGCGGTCGCGCCTCCACCGATGGCATGGACGCCTACGGTTTCGCCTGGTGCGCCTTCGGCCGCGCCCCAGATTCCGAGCAAGTAGAAAGCGAACTCCCCATCACGGTAACTCTCTCCCAACATTGGAAAGATTCCTGCGGCCACGGTCTCCATCGAGGCGGCTCCGGCGGCGTGCAACACTGGATGATTCATAAAATGCCGGATCTCGTGTCCATGTGCATGGGCAACGGCAGCAAAGTCCCGCTAGGCCAACCCCTTTTCGGCGGCTACGCCTCAGCTCCGATTCCAGGCATCAGCATTCGCAAAGCAGATTTGATGGCGCGAATGCAGCGAGGCGATGCGACAGTAACTCTAGATAACCGCGCCATCCTCGAAGAAACTTCAATCCACGGCAATTGGAATTACGAACTAGTAGCCCGTACTCCGAAAGTTTATGACGAGGGCGATCTGCTATTCGGATTCAGCGGCGGAGGCCCCGGCTACGGCGATCCGCTCGAGCGCGATCCCGAAGAACTGCTGGAAGATCTGAAGAAAAATATAATTTCCGACTGGACCGCCAAAAGCATCTACAAAATCGCTTACGATCCCGAAAAACACAAAGTGGACATCGAAAAAACCAAGCAACAAAGAGACGAAGAGCGCCGCGCCCGCCTCACCCGCGGAAAAACTTTCGAAGAATTCGAAAAAGCCTGGAACCAAACCAGCCCGCCGCCGGAAATTCTGCAATGGTACGGCCGCTGGCCCGACGCGAAATCTCTCGGCCCAATTTTCCGTCCGTAAAAAATGATGAAGGATTTCAACCCGCGCCAAGCAGTTCGAGGGCTCCTGCAATCGATCGCTCCCGCGCGCCCTTTATTTCTGCCCATCGTCTTCTCTCTAGGCGCGCGCATCGAAAATGTCTCGCTCCGCAATTTCCTAACCAATCCCACTAAAATTTCCAACGCCCTACGCCAGATTCGCACCCACCTCCGCAGCGATGGCATCACCTGTTATTTCGATCCATATTTAGAAGCCGAAGCCCTCGGCGGCGTCTTAGATTGGGAGTCGGACGCCCGCCGCCCCTCGCTGCGCTGGCCGCAACCATCGCACGACGGCGAATTACCCGAAGGCCTCTGCGCCCCAGATGAAACGGCGAAACGAGGACGTGTTCCCATCGCAGTAGAAGTCATCCGTCGTCTCAAGCCGCTTGTTCGCGATGATTTCTTACTCGTCGCCGGCGTCACCGGACCGCTCACACTGGCCGCGCAAATCGCGCATATCGAAACTGGTGAATCTGCCCGCAAGCTCTCGCCGCCGGATTCAGCGCTAAGCCTCGCCGCCGATGTCACTCCAGTGGTAGCCCGTGCCCTCGTCGAAGCCGGCGCGAATGTAATACTAATTCGCGAGGAACTTCTCCCATCTTCAGCCGACGCTCTAGCAGATTGGTCCTCGCGCCTCGCGTCGACAATTAATATCGTGCGCTTCTATGAAGCTCTTCCAGTTTTGCTGCTGAGCCCCGCGCGACCCGCAGCAAACGAAATTGAAAACATCATCCGCGAGCCGTGGGACGCCGTCGTTTGCGCGCCAGTCGAGGCCGCCGCCGGCTTCGTCACGGAACGCCGCGTAGCAGGATACGGAATCTCGCTGCCATCATCAGCATTCGAGCCCGATCAATCCAACAACGCGCAACTCACAACAAATCTTCGAAAAATAATTCCAGAATTCCACCCGGCGCTAGTCACCACAACCTCCGACCTCCCAACCACCGCCGATCTAAAATATCTAAATGCCATCGCCGAGGAAGTGAATTGTTGAGCGCGCGAAATTCACCATCGGCACGCTCCGCAGTCCGCCAAGTTCGCATGCGAACTTCAGGCGCCAGGCTCGAGCGCCGCCCCGACGGCACTTTGCTCGTCACGCCCGACGAACAACTCCGCGAATATCCGAAAGTGCTGACCGATCGCGTCGCACACTGGGCCCGCGAATTTCCCGAGCGAGTCTGCATCGCCAAGCGCGACGTCAAAGGCGAATGGCGCCGCCTCACCTACGCCCAAATCTGGCAATCGATTCGCGCGGTAGGCGAAGCCCTACTCAGCTTCGGCCTTTCCGCCGACCGCCCTGTCATGATTCTTTCCGAAAATGATCTCGAGCAATTTATTCTGACGCTCGCCGGTCAGCACGTAGGAATTCCAGTCGCGCCAATTTCTCCGCCGTATTCGCTAGTCTCCAAAGATCTCAGCAGATTGCGTCACATCGAGAATTTACTGACTCCAGGCCTAATTTTCGCAGCGGATGGAAATCGTTACGAACGAGCGCTCGCGGCAATCGCGAAAGAGGGAACTCCGATTGTCGTCACGCATTCGCCGCCCCGCGGCAAACCGACGATTTTATTTTCAGAGCTGCTGAACACAACATCTTCGTCATCAGTCGACGCCGCGCACGAGCGCATCAATCCCGACGACGTCGCAAAATTTCTTTTCACCTCCGGCTCAACAGCCATGCCCAAAGGCGTCATCAACACGCACCGCATGATCTGCAGCAACTTACAAATGATCAATCAGGTTTTCGGTTTTCTCGAAGAGGAGCCGCCAGTCCTGGTGGACTGGCTTCCGTGGAATCACACCTTCGGCGGTAACCACAACACAGGAATCTCGCTCTACAACGGCGGCACTTTCTACATCGACGACGGCAGGCCCGGCCTGGATTCCTTTCGCGAAACACTTCGCAACCTTCGCGAAATCTCCACGACCGTCTTCTTCAACGTCCCGAAAGCCTATGAGGGACTGCTGCCCGCGCTGCGCTCCGATCGCGAACTGCGCGAAACTTTCTTTCGCCGCCTGAAACTTCTTTTCTATGCAGCCGCCGGCCTTTCTCAGCCAATGTGGGACGCCTATCGCTCGCTCGCGCAAGAAGCCTGCGGCGAACGCATCATCATGGTCACTGGCCTAGGCGCCACAGAAACCGCCCCCATGGCTATTCAAACTAGCTGGGAAACCGATCACGCCGGCGTAATCGGCATTCCCGTTCCCGGCGTCGAGCTGAAATTAGTCCCGCGCGATGAAAAACTCGAAGCCCGCGTCCGCGGTCCAAATATCACTCCGGGATATTGGCGCCAACCGGAACTCACGGAAAAAGTTTTCGACGAAGAAGGCTTCTATTCCTTCGGCGACGCCGTTCGTTTCATCGATCCGAACGACGTCAACAAAGGCTTCCTCTTCGACGGCCGCTTCTCCGAAGATTTCAAGCTAGCCAGCGGCACCTGGGTCAGCGTCGGCCCATTGCGCGCCCGAATTCTCAGCCATTTCGCACCGCTGGTCCGCGATGTAGTAGTCGCAGGCCACGATCGCGATGATGTCGGCCTGCTGATCTTTGCCGACCTGCGCGCCTGCTGCGAACTCTTCGACGCCGATCAATCGAATCTCCCCGCCGCAGAAATTCTCGAACACGATCTCGTGCGCGCCAGATTTAGGGACTTAATCAAAAGTTTCGCTGAGCAATCCACAGGCAGCTCCACGCGCATCGCCCGCGCAGTCCTCGTCGAAGAGCCGCCGTCCCTCGACGCCGGAGAAGTCACCGACAAAGGCTCGCTCAATCAACGCGTGGTCCTCGAACGGCGCGCCGCCCTCGTCGAAGAGTTATACTCATCTATAGAAGCATCGCCGAGAATTCTGCGACTCAGGGAGAAATAGCGATGGAAACTCGCGCTGGCGGCACATTCGTCGCCTACAACGACATCTGGTTGCTCGACGGCGTTCGCACTCCGTTCGTCGATTACAACACCGCACTCGGCACCGTCTCGCCAATCGATCTAGGCATCAAAGCCGCCCGCGCCGTTTTCGAGCGCTCCGGAATTCCTGCGACGGACGTGGGCGCAACGATCGCCGGCAGCGTAGCGCAAGCCAGCTTCGACGCCTACATGCTCCCCCGCCACATCGGCCTCTATTCCGGCGTCCCCATCGATCGCCCAGCATTACTCGTGCAAAGAGTCTGCGGCACCGGCGTAGAAGCCATAGGCCAAGCCGCCGACGCAATCACTCTAGGAAAAATCGATCTCGGGCTATGCGTAGGCGCCGAGTCCATGAGCCGCAATCCCGTAGCAGCCTTCACCCACCGCGGCGGTTTCCGCATGGGGCAAGTCGAATTCAAAGATTTTCTCTGGGAAGCCCTCGTAGACACGGCCCCCGGCGTTTCGATGGGCCAAACCGCCGAACTCACCGCGCAAAAATATAAAATCACCCGCGAAGATGCCGATCGCTTCGCCGAATCCAGTTTCGCCCGCGCCCTAGCCGCACAAAAAGCCTGCTTCCTCTCCGGCGAAATCACTCCGCTAACAAATGAAAAATTCGAACTCGAAGGCTACAAGCCGCGCGGCATTCGCCTAGCCAAAGGCCCCGAAAAGCTCGACCTCGACACGCACATCCGCCCGTCCACTTACGAAGTCCTCTCCAAAATTCCCCCAGCCTTCGGTGGCGTACAAACCGGCGGAAATAGCTCGGCAATCGTAGACGGCGCAGCCGCCGCACTAGTAGGCTCCGGCGCCTACGCAAAATCCCGCAACAAGCAGCCGCTCGCCCGCATCGTCGCGGTAGCCACAGTCGGCGTTCCACCAGAAATCATGGCCATCGCACCGGCCCCGGCCATCCGCAAACTGCTCGAAGGCACCGGCATGAAACTAGAATCGATCGATCGCTTCGAAATCAACGAAGCCTTCGCCGCCCAAACGATCGGCGTCGAGCGCGAACTAAATCTCGACCGCGCCAAGTTAAATGTAAACGGCGGCGCCATCGCCATCGGCCATCCGCTAGCCGCGACGGGCATTCGTCTTGCCGTAACGCTAGCCCGCGAACTCCGCCGCTCGAAACTCCACTACGGCATAGCCTCAGCCTGCATAGGTGGCGGGCAGGGAATCGCCATGCTCCTAGAAAATGCCGCCTAAACTCGCCCCATGCTGATCCACCGCAAAAAGATCCAAGTCGAGTGGGGCGATTGCGATCCCGGCGGCATCGTCTATTTTCCGCGCTATTTCGAATACTGCGACATCTGCACCAACGCCCTATTCGTCCACGCCGGCCTGCCCAAACCAAAAATGCTACGAACGTACAAAATCGCAGGCATCCCCATAGTAGATGTCCACGGAAGATTCATGATCCCCTCCGAATATCCCGACACGCTGGAAGTAGCATCGTCAATCTCCGAATGGGGCCGCAGCAGCTTCACAGTCCAGCACAAAATCTATAAGGGCAAGAATTTAGCCGCCGAAGTAATCGAAAAGCGAGTCTGGGTAACGCGCATCCCAGGCACCCGCTCGCGTTTCAAAGGCGAGCCAATCCCAGGAAAAGTAAAATCCCGCTTCAAGTAGCACCGTCCCCGTGCCGCTGGCGTCCCTGCCCGCTCTTTTCGAGCGCGAGAGTCGCCGGGGACTTCCAAGTTGGACGAAGCGCGTTACTTACGATGGGCGAAGCGGTAGGATCTCTCAATCCGCGAGATGCCAGCTCGGGCCGTAATTACGCGAAAGAGCCGGCAGAGGCGCCGGCGTTACGAACACCACCGCCCACTAGCGCATCTCCCCAATTTCGTGTAGAAATCTACCAATCCACAGGACCACGGGAGGAACGCATGTCTACACTCGACACCACCAGCAGCCTATATCAAACGATCAAAGAATACGGCCGCCCCGATTGCCATATCTCCGCCAGCGAAGCAGAATCCCCCTGGGTCCCCTTCGTAGAAAATGTTTTCATCCGCCACTTGGCCTTCGACGTCCGCGCCAGCGCCTTCGCCAATATTCTCTGGGTGAAAAAGAATGGAGTTCTAGGCCGCCATCGCCATCGCGGCCCGGTCATGGCCTGCACACTAGAAGGAAGCTGGCGCTATCTCGAATACGATTGGGTCTCCCGCGCCGGCGATTACGTCCACGAAAGCCCCGGCGTAATCCACACTCTAGTCTCGGATGATCCCAACGGCATGAAAACATTCTTCTGGCTAAATGGCTCGCTAGAATTTTACGACGAGCAAGATAATCTGCTGCAAACGCTAGATGTCTTCTGGATGATCGATCACTATCTAACGCACTGCCGCCAACACAACCTGAAAATCAACGAAAAGCTTTTCGTCTAAATGTAGGGGCGGGGGTTAATCTCCCGCCCGCTTTGGCCCTGGGTGTTCCAGTCCGCATCAACCCAGCCGCTCCCACTCCCAACGAAACTGCAACACTCCCCGCAACATTTCCCCTCGCCCGGTGTTTCATCTATAAGACCGAGCCAACACCCAGAGTGAATCTCGGTCCTCATTCATTTTCATAAATCAACGAGGTGATCCGATGAAACTCACATGGCTAAACAAGCTGAATGTTCTACCTCTAGCAATCATCCTGACGGGCGCAGCAGCCAGCCTCCCGGTCTACGCCCAATCCCAACAAGCCGATCCGGACACAATTCACCAACGCAAAGAAAATCAGCAGGATCGCATCGCGCAAGGCGTAAAGAGCGGCCAACTAACCCCCCGCGAAACCGCCAACCTGGAAAATAAAGAAGCAGCCATCAACCAGGAAACCCGCGCCGATCGCCGGGCCAATGGCGGCAAACTGACGCAAGGCGAAAAAGCCCAGATCAATCGCCAGCAAAACCGAACCTCGCGCCAGATCTATCGCGACAAACACAACGCCCGCACTACCAAGTAACTTCCGATCCCCCCACGCGCCGCGCGATGAAGCGCGGCGCGGTAGGGGCCGGGGTTCACCTCCGGCCGCTGCGGCACTGGGTGTTCGACGCCTTTCAATTTTCCCGGAAAAATTTTCGCTTATCGACGCACAGGAAAGGGAATCGGCGGAGGAAGTTTTCGCCCAGGCCGCAACTGCTCAATACGCGTACGCGCCTTCTCAGCCCAAGTACCGCGCGGGTCATGCTTCAGATAAAGCGACCAATGTTCGCGAGCCCGCGCCGGGTCGCCTTTTTTCTCATAAGCCAGCGCTAAATTAAAATGCGCGTCGGCATGATTCGGCATCGCTCGAATCGCGCATCGCAAATTCTCGATGGCCTCATCAATCTTCCCGGCCTCTTCATAAACACAGCCCAAATTGTACCGGCAAATCGCGTTCGCCGGATCGAGAGCAACGGCGGCCAAAAAAGCATTCTGCGCATCTTCCAACCGGCGCTGATGGTAAAGCGCCACGCCCAAATTAATATGCGCCTCCACCCACTCAGGCGAAATCTCAATCACCCGCTGATAAGCCTCCACAGCCTCATCCACCGTCTCCGGCGAAGTTTCCGCAGCCAGCGCAATCTCAAACCATTCCTCCGCTGAACGCGAGCCCAGCTGATGAACATTGCTAGCCGCAGACGATGCCGGCGCCCCCTGCAGCGGCAGAATCCACTGAAGCTCCAGCGGATCAAACGGCGGCGCCATCTCGCCCGGAAGCACAAAAGCCACACTCTGCCGGCATTCCAGCAACCGCAAATTCTCCACACGCAGCGCCGAACCCCCAAGCTGCCGCTCGATCGCCGAAACCGCCCGCCGCAATCGCCGCGCCGGCACGCGCGAATCCGTCAGCCGCTTGATCGTCCGCAGCGCCACCAAATCCCCAAAATCGTAAAAGCGCTCGCCCCAACGAATCCGCGGCCGTACCAGCCGCAACCGTTCCCAATAGCGCAACCGCCGGTCATCCACCCCGACGATCCGCCGTGCCTCCGACCGCGTATATCGCTCGCCCAAGTTCCCCCGTCTCGCCGATGGCCCGCCCGCCGCGCGCGCGCCCCAAGCCAAAATTTCTGCGCTCGATTATCCCCCGGCTGTCAATCCCTGGCCAACCGGCCAGTGCCGCCACCGAAGTTCGTCCCAGCCATTACACGACAGGGAACACGCCCGGACCGCAAGCGCCGGCCGTGCTAGCCTGAAACGACGGGAGAGTGTAGTCGAAATGCCGCTCAGTGTAGCCGAAAAAGATCATCTCGTACGTCTGGTAGCCTGGGCGCGAATCGCCTTCGTGCTGCTGGCCTTCGTAGCCGCAGGCGAATCGCGAAGCGCCGGCGGATTCACCGGCATTTTTCTGCTCGGCTACGTAGTGGTCGCGCTGGTCCTCGCGTTTGTAGCGCAGTACTGGTCGAAACTCCGCATACGCGTGCCGGTATGGATCGATGTAATCGCCATGGCGATCTTTCTGCCCTTCACCGCATCGTACGTTTCGTTCGTGATGCTGTTTTGCTTCTCCGCTTTCGCGGTAGCCACTACCGCAAATGCCGAAGTAATCCGCGGCTTTGTCGGCCTTTCGGTAATGGCCGCCGCCGCCCGCCTGGGCTTACACAATCCCTGGAACCGCGGTTCCTTCATAGATTTCGGTGTACTAATGGCGGGCACTGTCGCAGCCGGAGCCGGCGCAGCCTGGCTCGGACGCCGCGAGCGCCAGGAAACCGACCATCGGCATCTGCTCGAGAAAATCTCCAATCAAATTCAATTCGAACGCGGCCTTTCGGAATCAATTCAACACGGCCTAGCCGATTTGGCCGAGGCCTTCGAGTGCGAGCAGGGTTGCCTCGCTTTCCTTGATAATGAACTAGATCGAATTTTCGTCTGGCGCATCAAGCCGGGAGAAACCCCAGCATCCGGGCCCGAAACGATGCCGCTCTCGCGCATGGATGCTTATCTTCTAGATTCGCTCGAAGTCACCATGTGCTGGAATTCCCTCGAAGGCGCTGGCGAAGGCTTCGGATGGGATCGCCGTACCGGTCAGCCAGTGGCGAATCCGCCCAAGCCATCTACCGCGATGAAGGATGAACTCGGAGTGAAATCGCTCGTAGCCGCCACGCTGCAAGAGGCCGACGGCCGCCCCTCAGGCCGCGTCATGGTCCTGAATCGCCGCCGCAAATTCTCGCGCACCGACCTGGCCTGGTTCGAGCACGTAGTGCGGCACATCTCCCCGCAAATCGACAATGTCTATCGCATGCGCCATCTCCGCGCGCGCACGGTAGAAGCCGAGCGCAGCCGCATTTCGCGCGATTTGCACGATGGCATTCTGCAAACTCTGCTGAGCCTGCAAATTCAACTCGAGGTAATGCGCCGGAACGCCTCAAACGGCAGCGCCCATTTGTCCTCGGACCTCGCCGCTCTGCAAAAAACCGTGCGACACGAAGCCGACGAACTCCGCCGCATGGTCACGGAAATGCGCCCGCTGCGAGTAGAAAGCGCCGACCTCCGCGAACTAATGCTAGGATTCGCCGAACGCTTCCAAAACGAGTCCGAATTAGCGGTAGATTTATTCGTAGACGACAAGAATTTACGCGCTCCAGACCGCGTCTGCCGCGAAATTTTCCAGATATACAGAGAGTCACTCAACAACATAAAAAAGCATGCTCACGCCAGCCACGTCGTGGTAAAACTGAATCAGGACGAATCAAAGCTCAATTTTGTCATCGATGACAACGGTTTGGGCTTCAGTTTCTCAGGCCGCTTCTCGAGTGAAGAGCTAGACCGGCTACGCTTGGGCCCTATTTCAATTAAGGAACGCGCCCGTAGTGTGGGGGGCAATCTCACGGTAGAATCGAATCCGGGTCATGGGGCGCGTCTAACAATCGAAATTCCATTGAATTGAAATGACAAAAGGGAAACCACCAGTGCGCATTCTTGTCGCCGACGACCACGCGATTTTTCGCGATGGCCTGCGGCGCCTGCTCGAAGGCTCCGACGACGTTTCCATCGTCGGCGAAGCCTCCAACGGCAATGAATGCATCAAGATGCTAGCCAAGTTGAAGCCCGATATTCTGCTCCTCGATCTACGCATGCCGGAAAAAGACGGCCTAGGGGTACTAGAAGAAATCAATTTCGATTCAATGGCCACGCGGGTCATAGTACTAACCGCCGCCGAAGACGATCGCGACGTAGTCCGCGCCATGCGCCTGGGCGCCCGCGGCGTAGTTCTGAAACAATCCGCCAGCGACCTGCTCCTAAAGAGCATCCGCAAAGTAAGCGACGGCGAAATCTGGCTAGACAACCGCATGACCGCCGAAGTGATCGACGCCTTCAAAAAGTCTTCAGAAGCCGGCCAGCGCCGCGAAAAGCCGTTACTGAGCGATCGCGAAAAGGAAATCGTGCAACTGGTAGCCCAAGGCTTCCGCAACAGGGAAATCGGCGAAAAACTCTTCATCAGCGAGCAAACCGTAAAAAATCACCTGCACAACATCTTCGACAAACTAGGCGTATCCGATCGCCTGGAACTAGCCCTCTACGCCATCCACCACCGCCTAATCGAGCAAGCCTAAGTTCGATTCCTCACTCGCTTCGCCGATCTCCTGAAATTCCGGTCCTTTCATAGACGATGCCGCGCTTGTAGCACAGCCACTCTTGGCTGTGTCGGGTTTAGGCAAATGGCTAGACGCAGCGCGGAAGCATACAAAAAGCCACAGCCAGGAGTGGCTGTGCTACAAAACATCACGCAAATCCTTCACTCTGCAATAGGTCGTAATACGATATAATGCTGCTTGTGCTTAAAGTAGCGCCGGTGTCCCTGCCGGCACCTTGCGAGCGAGATGCCAACCACAAACCGGCATCGCGCGCGGACCGAGCGTTAAAATTAACAATGAGTGCGACGCGATATCGAAATTCGACCGCCGGCCAATCCCGCGAACTAGTCCTCGTAATCTGCGCGTTGCTTCTCGTTGCCCTCTTCTCGCTCACCGGCATCCTAACCCGCGCCTTCCACAAAAAGCAGGCCGCCCTGGCCGCCGAGTGGTACGCCAAAGGCAACGTCTGCCTGGCGGCTAACTCCCCGCGCGAAGCCCTCGACGACTACCGCCGCGCCCTGATCTTCGACCCAGAAAATGAACCCTACCAACTCCATCTTGCCCAAGCCCTTGCCCAGCTAGGCCGCCAGGAAGAAGCCCGCGCCTATCTCCTAAATCTCCTGAGCGATCGCCCCGGCGACGGCGAAGTAAATTTCGAACTAGCCCGCCTAGCTGCCGAAACCGGAAACATCGACGATGCCGTCCGCTTCTATCACGCCGCCGTCTACGGCGCCTGGGAGAGCGACCCCGTCGCCGCCCAGCTGCGAGCGCGTCTCGAACTTTCCCAGTTTCTCGTCCGTCACGGCGAACGCACTCAGGCTGAAGCCGAACTCATGTCGCTGGCCGCGAATATCCCCGATCGCGACGCGCAATTGCACACCCAGGCAGGCGATTTATTTCAAAGCATGGGAGATTTAAGCGGCGCGCTCAGTGAATACCGCTTCGCGCTCAAAGCCGTGCCGGAAAATCTCACCGCCCGGATCGGTGCGGGAATGGTTTCATTCAAGTTGGGCAATTATTCGAAAGCAATCGAAGATCTGGAAATCGCCGCGAAAGCCGACCCTGAAAATAAAACCGTCGCAACGACGCTCGAGACCGCACGCCTGGCAATCGAATCGGATCCATTCAGCCCGCGGCTTTCCGTTCGCGAGAAAGCTCAACGCGTTTCAACAGCCCTGTCTCGCGCGATTCAACGCGCCGACCAGTGCAGCGCGTCCTCAAAAAATGCAAACGCGGCACCTCTCGCCGCGCTAGCCGCACAGGCGAAATCGCAGCGCGAGTCGATTTGGAGCGAACGCAATTTACTTTCCCATCCGGATCAACTCGACCCGGCGATGGAAATGGTTTTCAAAATTGAGACCGCGGCGAACCAGACGTGCGGCGAGCCCTCGAGCTTTGATGTGGCGCTCCAATTAATTGAACGTAAGCTCCGCGCCATGCAGGAAGGCGCCCCGGAATGAGCGGCGCGGCCCCCACAGTCCCGGCTGCGACGCCGCCCACAAAGGCTTCGGCGTGGGCCACATTTATCGCGCGCCTCGCCGGAACGCGCCGCCGCTGGGTCTCGGTCTTCAGCGAAGACCATCTTTTTCTGATGCTGGCCGTGTTGATTGGAATCTTCGCCGGCCTCTCAGTCGTGCTTTTCCGTATTTCCATCGAATGGATTCAACTCCTGCTGCTCGGCCCCGCCGTCCATCCATCGGTAACGCGCGTGCTTCTGGCTCCAACTCTTGCGGGCCTGGTTGTGGCCCTCTTGGTGATCCACGTGTTCCCCCGCGTGCGCGGCAGCGGCGTGAACCAGACCAAAGCCGCTGTCTATGTTTTCGATGGCTACGTCCCCTTCAGCACGGTAATCGGGAAATTCATCACCTGCGCCATCGCCATCGGCAGTGGCCAATCGCTCGGCCCCGAAGATCCCTCTCTGCAAATCGGAGCGGGCATCGCTTCCAGGCTGGGCCGCTCGCTGAAGCTCTCCCGTGAAAAAATCCGCCTGATCGCCCCGGTAGGTGCAGCCGCGGGCTTGGCCGCGGCGTTCAATGCTCCGATTTCAGCTGTTCTCTTCGTAATCGAAGAGGTGATTGGAAACTGGAGCGGCGGAGTTCTCGGCGCCATCGTGCTGGCCGCCGTATCGAGCGTGGTGGTGATGCGCCAGTTTCTCGGCACCAACGCTCTCTTCCGCATTCCCCCATTTCGCCTCGAACATTCCTCGGAATTGCTGGCCTACGCAGTGCTCGGAATCGTCGGCGGCGGCGCGTCCGTATTGCTGCTACAAGCCATCGCTGGAATCCGCCCGCGCCTGCGTCGCCTGCCGCGCTGGACGGAATATTTTCAACCGGCCCTCGCCGGCCTGCTCATCGGACTGATCGGAATCCGCGTCCCGCAAGTAATGGGCGCAGGCTACCCGATCATCGATTGGGCTCTCCACGATCAATTCACGTGGAACATGCTTTTGCTTCTGGCCGCCTGCAAAATTGTGGCCACCAGCCTGTCGTTCGTCAGCGGCACTCCCGGCGGAATGTTCGCCCCCACTCTTTTTATCGGCGCGATGCTCGGAGGCGCAGTCGGCGGCGTCGAGCATCTTTTCTTTCATCAGCTCACCGGCACGGTCGGCGCCTTCGCGCTTGTCGGCATGGGCACTCTTTTCGCCGGCTTCTTGCGCGTCCCGATCACCTCGGTCTTCATGGTCATCGAAGTTTCGGGAAGCTATTCCGCCATTCTTCCGGTCATGATTTCGAACACCATCGCCTATCTGATTTCTCGCCAATTTCAGCAAACGTCGCTCTTCGATTTGCTCGCGCGGCAGGACGGAATGATTCTGCCCTCGGTCGAAGAGCAACGCGAGCGAGTTCTGCTGCGCGTTGAAGACGCGATGCCGGAGCGCGATGGCGCGGCCGCCACTCCGGAAGAAATGTTCGCGGATGCGATTCGCCGAGCTGGCGTGACTTCCGAACTGTGCTTTCTGGCCGGCGGGCCGGTGGGTTGGCGCGTCTATCGCCGAGTCACCAAGTCTGACGAAGCGAAAGCCGACGAGGGTGTTACTTCGGAAGCCTCGCCGTTCTTGTATCTCGATCTCCCGCTCGAGGATGCATTGCAAATTATGGCCGATTGGCCCGTTCTACCGGTGATCAGCCGCGTAAATGCGCAGTCCCTCGAAGGCGTCCTAGCCCACGCCGACATTATGCGAGCTTTCCGGGAAGTAGGAAGCATCGAGCCATCCTAAGTAGCGCTGGCGTCCCCGCCGGCATCCGACGAGCGCAATCGCCGGTGAAGATTGCAATCGCGGCCGGAGCACCGCGGTAAATAAAGGGCGGCATTTGTGTTTTGCCGTCGGGGCAAGACTGCCGGCGTCGGAAAGCGCGAGATCCTCCTAAGTGCTGTAAACAGCGGCCCGTTCCGGAACCTCCATTCGTAACCCCTGTATTTTCAGCACGAAACTAGTACCTTTGTACCGATTCCATAGCCCAGAATTGAGTCCCTTGCGCTATTGGTTCTGCAAGTCCCTCCCACTATTCTAGATAGCGTCATCGGAAAGGATTGTGTCTGTGTCACACAAAGAGAGGCGAACGAGCCGGCGCTTCATGATGAAGCTCCCTCTAACCGTTCGCTGGATGGACAATACAGTAGTCGGCGAAGTTGCCACGGAATCCCGCGAGGTCAGCTCGCGGGGGCTCTACTTTTATCTTCCCAAGGTCCTCAAGAGCGGTTCGGCCGTCGAAATCGTCATGACGCTGCCGCACGAGCTCACCCAGGCCGGACCTGTGAAAGTCCGGTGTCTCGGGCGCATTCTGCGCACCGACGAACCCGGCCAGGGAGATATCGGTGTAGCTGCCGCGATCGAGCGGTACGAATTCCTGCGCAACGGCGAATCCGCCGCATAACGGTTTTCTTACCCAGACCCTGCGGAGATGGGTGAGAAGCGGCCGGGTAGCTTCGTCCTCAGCGGAGCTCCCGGCCATATTTTCGATTGGCAGAACCAGCCCTCTGGTGCCAATTCGGAACCCGCATTTTTCGAGCCTCTCCTACCGAATCCCGGAACTGTCCGCTTTTGCACATCCCAGATTCCAGAAACGGTCAAAAGTCACATTGTGACGCCCACGTAACCCCAATAAATCCCAGCAAATCAGGAGCTTACGGACTGGTGCGATTGGTACTTGGACTGCCATGTGCTCACCAGCGATTCGGGTGTCCGGGGGCTTTGCGTGTTCGAAGCGATGAGCGGCCGGCAGCAGGTAGCAGGGAACCTAGGGCGGCGACGACGCGTTTCGGTTTCGGCGATTCTCACCCTCCTGGCTGGATTTGCCTTTAATGGCGCTGCTGCGTTACACCGCGTCTTGCCCGCTCGCTCCGCGCAATCGGCGGATTTCTCCTCTCCTAACTTGGTTGCGCTCGCAGCTTCGGCGCGCATCGCATCGCGCAGCATTGCGCCGTCGGCGTTGCTCGTCAGCGCCAGCCCGCATCGCGCGGAATCGCTGACGGCGGGCCGGGAAACGCCATTCACGCTCACCGGCAACGGTACTCCGGATTTGGTGGTAGGCCTGAGCGTGCATCCGAAGCAATTCTCGCATCTTTCGACCAAGCCCATTTTGGGACGCACGTTCCGTCCCGGCGACGAACACACGCGCCGCTCCGTGGTAGTTCTGAGCGAGCGCCTCTGGCGGCGCAGCTTCGGCGCGGACCCAGCAGTAATCGGCAAAGCCATCACCCTAGATTCGCAGGATTACATAGTGATCGGCGTAATGCCCGCATCGTTCTGGTTCCCGCATCCCTCGGACCCAGTTGAGCTGTGGGTACCAGCGAAAGCTCCGTCGCTTTCTGTCGCGGAACTCACCTCCTAATCTCTCAACCTTCTTCCATCTTCCTTGGCTGAAAGCCTTGACCTACAGTCACTTGTGGGCTGCCCGACCCGTCCCTTACAAAAACTTTACGCCTTCCTTATGGGTTCCTGACCACGCCCCCGCTAAAGTTCTTGCTGCCTAGTGAGCCTGCCACCGAATCAAAGCGCTACGGAGGACGAGTTATGCGCGATGTCATTTTCATTGCCGTGACGGTTGTCTTTTTCGTGGTCTCGCTGCTCTACGTCAACGGCTGCGAGCGCTTGAAGTAGGAGATCGAAGATGACTTTGGGAACGCTGGCCATACTGATCATTTGCGGGCTGCTGCTGGGATATCTCTTTTACGCCCTGCTGCGCGCGGAAAAGTTCTAACCATGACGCCGAATGGCTGGACACAAATCATAGTCTTTCTCTTCGTGATCCTGGTGATCACCAAACCGCTAGGCATCTACCTGGCGCGCGTGTTCGAGCGCGAGAAAACCTTTCTCGATCCGCTAGCTCGCCCGATCGAGCGCCTGATCTACAAGCTCACCGGCGTCGACGAAGCCACCGAAATGCGCTGGACCGAATACACCGTAGCGATGCTGCTCTTCAGCGCCGCGTCGATGGTCCTGCTCTACCTGATCGAGCGCGTGCAGCTCTGGCTCCCGCTCAATCCGCAGCACTTCGCAAACATAGCCCCAGACCTAGCCTTCAATACTGCGGCATCATTCACGACCAACACGAATTGGCAGTCGTACTCCGGCGAATCCACGATGAGCTATCTGACGCAGATGGCCGGTCTTGCCTACCACAATTTCGTCTCGGCCGCCGTCGGCATCGCGCTGGCCATCGCGGTGATCCGCGGCATAGCGCGTCGCGAGCGCGAGACCATCGGAAATTTCTGGGTAGACCTCACGCGCGGACTTCTCTGGGTCCTGCTGCCGGTATGTTTAGTCGTAGCGCTCGTTTTTGTGTCGCAGGGAATGGTGCAGAACTTAAGGCCCTACGACAAAGCCGCTCTGGTTGAGCCACAACAGGTAACCACGACCGGCAACGACGGCAAGACCACCACACAGACCGTCACCGATCAAGTGATCGCGCAAGGGCCAGTAGCGTCTCAAGAAGCGATCAAGATGTTCGGCACGAACGGCGGCGGCTTCTTCAACGCCAACAGCGCGCATCCCTTCGAAAATCCCACGCCGCTGACCAATTTTCTGCAGCTACTTCTGATTTTCGCCGTCCCCTCGGCGCTCACTTACACACTCGGGTTCATGACCGGCTCTCGCAGGCACGGCTGGGCCGTATGGATGGCCATGGTGGTCGTTTTTCTCGCCGGCGTGACGGTGGCGTATTGGTCCGAGGCGAAAGGGAATCCGCTGTTGCATGGCGCGGATCAGCGCGCCACGTCGATGCAACCGGGCGGAAACATGGAAGGGAAGGAAGTGCGATTCGGGATCGCCGATTCAGGGCTGTTTGCCACGGTAACGACGGACGCGAGCTGCGGAGCGGTGAATGGAGTGCACGATTCCTACACGCCGCTAGGCGGTCTGGTCCCGCTCGTCAATATCATGCTGGGCGAGGTGATTTTCGGCGGCGTTGGTGCGGGTCTCTACGGCATGTTCGTGTTCATCATCCTGGCGGTATTTATCGCCGGATTGATGGTCGGAAGAACGCCCGAATATCTCGGCAAGAAGATCGAGTCCTATGACATCAAGATGGCCATGCTTGCGGTTTTGATCGTGTCCATGTCCATCCTGATTTTTTCAGCGATTGCCAGCGTCGAAAAATTCGGCACGTCAAGCATTTCGAATCCCGGCCCTCACGGCCTATCGCAAATTATGTACGCCTACACTTCCGCGGCCGGAAATAATGGCTCGGCATTCGCAGGGCTGAACACAAATACGCTTTGGTACAACACCAGCATGGCCTTCGTGATGCTGATGGGCCGCTTCTTCATGGTGATCCCCATCCTGGCTATCGCCGGAAGCCTCGCGCGAAAAAAGATTACTCCCGCATCGCTCGGAACATTTCCCGTGACGGGCCCGTTGTTCACGGTCCTGCTCGTTTCCACCATCATCATCGTCGGCGCGCTGACGTTTTTCCCAGCCCTAAGCCTCGGGCCGATTCTCGAGCACCTGCAAATGCTCGCCGGAAAGGTGTATTGAGGCCAACATGCCCACTCCAGAAAAATCCAAACTGCTCACCGACTCGCACCTGATAACGGTCGCAATAGTGGATTCATTCCGCAAGCTCAGTCCGCGCGTCTTGTACAAGAACCCGGTGATGTTCGTGGTCGAAGTCGGAGCGGTGCTGACCTCGATCGAATGGGCCTACGACCTCGCCCATCGAGTCCCAGGAACCGGATTCGGTTTGCAAATCACGCTGTGGCTTTGGTTCACGGTGCTGTTCGCGAATTTCGCGGAAGCCATGGCCGAAGGCCGCGGCAAAGCCCAAGCCGAGACGCTCCGAAAAGCGAAAGCAGAAACACCCGCGCGCCGCCTGAAGCGCGATGGCACGACCGAAGAGGTAGCCAGCACAGCCTTGCGCTCGGGAGATCACGTCCTCGTCGCCGCAGGCGAATTTATTCCCGGCGATGGCGAAGTCGTGCAAGGTGTGGCGTCGGTCGACGAATCGGCGATCACCGGTGAATCCGCCCCCGTAATTCGCGAAGCCGGCGGCGATCGCTCCGCGGTCACAGGCGGTACGCGCGTTCTTTCCGACGAAATCAAAGTTCTAATCACGTCGAATCCCGGCGAGACTTTTCTCGACCGCATGATCCAGCTCGTTGAAGGAGCTTCGCGCCAAAAAACGCCGAATGAAATCGCCCTGAATATTCTTCTCGCAGGGCTGACGATCATATTTCTCCTGGCGGTAGTCACGTTGCAGCCCTACGCGATCTATTCCGGCGCGCCACAGACTCTTTTCGTGTTGGTGTCGCTGCTGGTGTGCCTGATTCCTACTACGATCGGCGGCTTGCTCTCGGCGATTGGAATCGCCGGCATGGATCGCCTGATCCAACGCAACGTTCTAGCCATGTCGGGCCGCGCTGTCGAAGCCGCCGGCGATGTCGACGTTCTGCTGCTAGACAAAACCGGAACCATCACGTTAGGAAACCGTCAAGCCACACGCTTTTTCGCCGCCTCAGGCGTCACCGACGAAGATCTCGCCAACGCCGCGCAACTCGCTTCACTCGCCGATGAAACACCGGAGGGGCGCTCAATCGTTGTGCTGGCGAAGCAGAAGTACGGCCTACGCGGGCGCGAACTTTCGCCGCACAATCCGACATTTATTCCATTCACGGCGCAGACGCGCATGTCGGGCGTCGATCTCGACGGCCAGGAAATCCGCAAAGGCGCCGCCGAAGCCATCGAAAAATACGCAGGCACTCACGGCCAGCGCGTCCCGAAAGAAATTTTGGAAGCCGTACAAGCCATCTCCACATCGGGCGGCACGCCCCTACTAGTAGCCAGAAATCGCAAAGTCCTCGGCGCGATTCAATTGGAAGACGTAGTAAAAGGCGGTATGCGCGAACGTTTCGAACAACTCCGCGCCATGGGCATTCGCACCATGATGATCACCGGCGACAATCCGCTCACCGCCGCCGCCATCGCCCGCCAAGCAGGCGTCGACGGCTTCCTGGCCGAAGCCAAGCCCGAAGACAAAATGGCGCTAATCAAGAGCGAGCAGATGAAAGGCAAGCTCGTAGCCATGACCGGCGATGGCACCAACGACGCCCCCGCGCTAGCTCAAGCCGACGTAGGCGTAGCCATGAACACCGGCACGCAAGCCGCAAAAGAAGCCGGCAACATGGTCGACCTCGATTCGAATCCTACCAAGCTCATCGAGATCGTGGAAATCGGCAAGCAGTTGCTGATTACCCGCGGCGCGCTTACCACTTTCTCGGTGGCCAACGACGTCGCCAAATATTTCGCGATTATCCCGGCGATGTTTGCCGCCGCGTTTCCAGCGCTCGAAATCCTGAATGTCATGCACCTGCGCACGCCGCAATCCGCGATTCTCTCCGCGGTGATTTTCAACGCGCTGATCATCGTGGCGTTGATTCCATTGGCGCTGCGAGGCGTGCGCTATCGTCCGGTAGGCGCCGAAGCCTTGCTGCGCCGCAATCTGTTGATCTATGGCGTGGGCGGAGTAATCGCGCCATTCATCGGCATCAAGCTGATTGACATGATCGTGACGTACCTGCACTGGGCGTGAGGCCAATATGAAGAAAAATCTGATGATCTCAATCTGGATGACGCTGGTTACTACGCTAATCTTCGGCCTGCTCTATCCGCTGGCGGTGACAGGCATCGCGCAAGTAACCATGTCATCGCGAGCCAACGGGCAACTCCTCACCCCAAACGGAAAGCTAGTCGGCTCGGCAATCATCGGCCAACCGTTCAGCCAACCTCAATATTTCCATTCGCGCCCGTCGGCAGCCGGAAACGGCTATGACCCCACAGCCAGTGGCGGCTCAAATCTTGGACCAACCAACAAAACGCTGACCGATCGCGTAAATGGCGACGTGGCCAAGCTCCAGGCCGAAAATCCAAACGCCCCAGTCCCAGTCGACCTAGTAACGACGTCGGGATCGGGCCTGGATCCGCACATTTCACCGGCCGCAGCCGAATTCCAAATCCCAAGAGTAGCCCACGCCCGCGGAATCTCAGAAACAGATCTGCGAACGATAATCGCAAAACACACCAAAGGCCGCGACCTAGGTTTCCTCGGCGAACCCCGCGTCAACGTACTCGAGCTAAATCTGGAACTAGATGCCACTCACCCCATCGCGCATTAGCGGGACCCGCATTTGCACTAGCTTTTGTGGGTGCCTCCGCCTAGGCGGACGCCGTCTTTGCGCGTGGGGTTCTTGAATCCGCGTTCGACGTGGCAATTTCTTCAGAGTGAAATCTCAAATGCCTCCATTGACACGCTCTACGGCACTTGAATTTCTCTACGTAGGGGCGACGGCTCGACTCGCCCGCCCGTGTAACGCCCGCCAAAAATGTGGCCTATTTGCGCAGGCGTAACGCGATCCGGCATTCTTCCCATTCCATCCGCCTCGCAAATGTCCACGATGTCAACAAAACCATTTGAAATCTCAAATCTGAAATTTGAAATTTCTTCTGCCCCAACCCTACTTGCGCGATTTCCCGTTCGCGTCACGTGCTAAAACGAAGCGATACCCGACCCAGGGCTCCGTCAAAATATATTTCGGCCGCGAAGGCTCAGGCTCAATCTTCTTCCGCAACTGATTCACGGTCACCCGCAGATATTCCGTCTCGTCCCCATAATCCGGCCCCCAAACAGCCTGCAACAAACGCCGGTGCGATAGCGGCTTCCCCTGATTGGCAACCAAATGCCGCAGCAATTCGAATTCTTTCGGCGTGAGATGAACGTCCTCACCGCGCGCGGTCACCGAGCGGCTCTCAAAATCAATCTTCAAATCCTTGGTCGCTATGGGCGTAAGCACTTCATTGGGCGTAGTTCGACGCAACGCCGCGCGAATGCGCGCCAGCAATTCCTCCATGCTGAAAGGCTTCGTAACGTAATCATCAGCCCCAGCATCGAGCGAGCGCACTTTATCTTTTTCCGAACTGCGCACGGTGAGCATGATGATAGGCACACTCGAAGCGGCGCGAAGATCGCGGCAAGTAGCCAAGCCGTCGAGCCCCGGCATATTCATATCGAGCAGAACGAGATCGGGACGCTCGCGCCGAAATTCGGCAAGCGCGGATTCGCCATCGCGCGCTTCTACGATGGCATAACCTTCAGAGGAAAGCGTGGCGCGCAGCACGCGGCGAATCTGCGGTTCGTCGTCCACCACCAAAATCTTCGCGCCCTTCAACGCGTTCCGCCGCTGGCGCGATCGATTGGCAGGCTGAACGAAAATACCGAACCGTGCCCGAGCTGGCTGGTCACTCCGATGGTGCCGCCATGCGCCTCGACAATCGCTTTCGCGATCGGCAAGCCCATGCCCGTTCCTTGCACTTGGAAACGCTGGTCTTTGCCGCGATAAAATTTGTCGAAGATCAATCCCAATTCCATATCCTCGATGCCCGGT
>JABDFR010000031.1:0-1190 GCA_013286465.1 Acidobacteriota bacterium
TACGCTTTGGGAAAATAATATTTTCTTCGAGCAATCGATCGAAGAATTTATCTCCCGCATGGAGCCGCTCGGCTATACGCGCGAGTATGCGCGGCACATTTTGAATGAGACGGAGCGTCGCAACATCCGCCAACACGGCTACGGGGTCCGCAGCTTCAAGCGTTCGCTCGAAGATACCTACATGAAGCTCGCCGGAAATGCGGCAAAACGAGAGATGGTGCAGTGGGTTCACGAGCTAGTGAGCGTAATGGAAAATACGCCCCCGCATATTCTAGATGGAGTTCCCGAGACGCTCGCGTATCTTGCCGGCCATCATCGTTTGATTTTGCTGACCAAAGGCGAAGCCGCCGAGCAAGCCGCGAAAGTAGAACGCTCGGGGCTGCAAACGCATTTCGAAGCAATTGAAATTGTTGGCGAAAAAGACGCCCCGACGTACGAACGCATCATTCACCAATTCAAAGTAGTCAAGGCGAACGCATGGATGGTGGGCAACAGCCCCCGCAGCGATATTAATCCGGCGCTCGGCGCGGGGATGAACGCCGTTTTCATACCTCATCATGCCACGTGGGAGTTGGAACACTCCGAGATCGAGAGCGGCAGCGGGCGACTATTAATATTGACAAGCTTCCGGGATTTGCGCACGCATTTCTAAGTAGCGACGGCGTCCCTGCCGGCATCTTACGAGCAGGATCTTGCCACCTGCGACCCTCACGCTCGGACGAACCTGCAAAACCTCGGCACCCGACGTTACTCCGCGCGCCGCCCGTGAGCCGTGCCTTTCGAAATTCGTGCTCGTAAGATGCCGGCAGGGACGCCGGCGCTACTTAACCCGATCAAATTGGCCTTCCTTGCTATCGCCCGATCTTTCTTTTTCCCTCATGCCAGAAACCCGAATCCTCTAGACTTGTCCGCGAAGTACTCCGGGGCGGAAAGGAAGCTAGAACTTCCATGGACTATCGCAAAGAGTTCGCGGATTTCGACGATGTGATTTATCTGGACGCGGCGACGCAAGGGCCGATGCCGCTCGCCGCGGCCAATGCGGCGAAGCAAGCGCTCGAATGGAAAAAGCTGCCGTATCGCGTGCCCGATGGACTTTATTTTGAATTGCCGGATCGCGTGCGGGCTGCGATCGCGAAATTAATTGGCGCGCTGCCGGACGATATCGCCATCACCACTGGCGCGAGCGCGGG
>JABDFR010000031.1:1200-1625 GCA_013286465.1 Acidobacteriota bacterium
AATCGATTGGAAGCCGGAGGATGAAGTGATCGTGGCAAAGGGCGAATTTCCGGCGCACTTTGCGACATGGCTGCCGTATCAGCACCCTGGGAAATTGAAAGTAAGGGTGATCGAGCCCGTCGGGCGATTTATCACTGCGGACGACTACATCGCGAATTTGACGCCGCGAACGCGCCTGGTTTCCGCCAGCCTGGTGCGATTTGATAACGGCGCGCGCCTCGATGCCCCGCGCGTGGCAGCCGCCTGCCGCGCGTCTGGAGCCGCGTTTCTGGTGGATGCCAGCCAGTGCGCCGGCGCGATTCCCATCGACGTCGCCGCGCTGGGCTGCGATTTTCTCGTTTCGTCGGGATACAAATGGACGCTCGGGCCTTATGGCACCGGATTCTTCTGGGCCAAGCGCGAGTGGAGCGATCGCCTGCCGCCCG
>JABDFR010000031.1:1635-31806 GCA_013286465.1 Acidobacteriota bacterium
ATGTATTGGATGGCACTCGAAGGCGCGCAGAAATTTTCCGGATTGCCGCTCGATGATTTGCACGCGCGCGCTGGAGCGCGCCGCTGGGACACGCCGGAGACGGCCAGCTTCACGAATCTCGCGGCGTGGGATGCGGCATTGCAGATGCTGGTCCGTATTGGGACCGACAAACTTTGCGCACACAACGCGCAATTGATCGGCATGCTAGTGGAAAGATTGCCGCATGACCGGTGCGTGCTGGCGTCGCCCGCGGAATTCGAAAGGCGCGGGCAATTCGTTTGCGTATCGTCCCGCGATACGTCAAAGAATGTCGGGCTCTACGAGAAACTGAAAGCGGAGAAGATTTATGTAGGTTTGCGCGAGGGCTCGTTGCGGATTTCACCTTACATCTACAATACGGAGTGTGATATCGCGCGGCTCATCGAAGTTTTGTCGGTGTAGCGGTCGCCACGCAAATTCAAAATTGACGCCTAGAAATCTGGCGGAATTCTGAAGGGGATGTGTACGACTGCTTCTAAATCTACCGGGGAACCGTCGCGCGTGGCCGGCGAAAATTTCCACCGCGAGAATGCTTCAATCGCGTTGCGATCCAACTCCGGATCAAGACTCTTCAGCACCTGAATGCTATCCACCGATCCATCCGCGCGAATGATGGCGTAGAGCACCACCTCACCCTCCACTCTCGCGGTCACCAGCGACGACGGATACTTCGGATCGATTTTGCGTACAGCCAACGGCGCGGAAAGATTATTCGGCGCTCGGCCGGAATGAAGTTCCTGCAGCTCCGCAAAATTCATCAGCCAGCTTCCACTGGCACTCGTCAAATTCGGAAGATTGATATACAGCGTATGAATCTGCTTATCGCCAAGAATTTTTTCCGGCGCGAGGCCGTTGTCAAAATCGCCGGGACCAAACGAAGGCCGGCGTTTCATCGGGTTTACAGGCGGATCAGCGGCAGGTTTCGGCTGCAAGTTGAGATTGGGACGCAAGCCGCCGTTCGCGCCGGTGCCGCCCATCGGCGATGTAGCGCCAGGTTGTGTGGATGTAATCGAAACTCCCGGCGGGCCCGATTTTCCATTTCCGCCTGAGCCGGGCCCCGCGCCTATTCCTCCTGCAGGAGTGCCCGTGCCGCCCGTCGCGTTCAAACCGCCGCCATTATTTCCTTGGCCGTTCGGAGTGCCACCGTTCGCCGCGCCGCCTGGGACGCCCGCTTTCGTGCCTCCGGGCGATGCCGAGAGCTTCGCGCTGAGATTTCCTTTTGGAATTTCAATTTTGGGCGATGGCGGCGCGGGGTTCGCGGAAAGCGAGACGAGCCGCCGCAAGCTGGAATCGCCGCCGGAATCGCTGCCCGGAATTGCAGGCGCCGCTCCGGCATCGCCGGAATTTTTCTGCACGCGCGCGACCGGCCCGCCGCCCGAACTTGTGCCCGCCGAAGGCATCCGGACCGACGATGCGCCGGAGCCGGGGCGCGCGAGACCCAGCGCAGTGTCGGAATTAGCCGGCGCCGCATTCGTGATGGATGGAGCAGGGCCAGCATCGCTTTGCGAGCCCGGCATATGCGCCACGCGCGCGCTGCTGGGTGCAACCGGCATCTTTAGGGAAGGAATATTTGAAGCCGATGGCGCGATATTCAGCGCACTGGAATTCGGGGCGTTGTTCTCGATTTGCGGAACGGCCGCCTCTTCCGGCCGACGCGCTTGCATCACCGGCGCGCTCGCCGGCTTCACGGGCATTTTGAGATCAGGAATCTTGCTGCCGGATTGCGCAAGGTTTGCCGGATCAGCCGGCTGCGAATCGTGGCGGATGTCAGGTGCAGCAGCCGATTCGCGCTGCCGATTTTTCAAAATGGGTGCAAGCGCGGACGCCGAAATTTGCAGCTTCGGCGGGGCCGCAGGAGTGGACTTTCCCCACTCGACGATATTCGGGAGCTGCGGAACAACTTTTGGCGGATCGGGCGATGCGTCGGGCTGGATCAAAGTTTGGCGCGGATGTGTGACGCGCTGCGGCTGCGACAAAATCGTCTGACGCGGATTGTAAGCGTCCGCACCTTCCGGCGGCAGCGGCTCATTCGGTTTGCCGGCGGGACTCGGCTTGGCGGCGGGCGCGGATGTGTGCGCGCTTGAAGGCGGCGTGACCGGCGGCAGCTCCGGCAGCGGCAAATCGTAAGTGATATGGAATTCCGGCGCAATGGGATGCTCCGGAGTCCAGTGAATGGCGCCCCAGATGGGTAACGCCATCACGAAAATCGCGGCGACGTGCCAGAGCGACGAAACCGCCATCGCGCGCGCGGGAACCGGCCCGCGAATCCAGGTGACGCGCAGGGGATCCTGCTCGGGAAGCGCATTCCAAGCGGGAGGTTTGGGGCCGTGACGAACGGCTTCAAGGCTCGATTTGAACGCAGCAATGCGCGATTCCCAAGCAACGCCAAACCTGGGCAGCCGAGAGGGGCTTTCTATCAGGGAACCTGCGGGCCGCATTCAGTGTCCATTATAGAGGCAAAGTGCCGCGAGCCGGGAGAGGCCGTCCGTACGGGCCTCGCTGGTACGAAGATGCCGGTACTCCGCCGGAGGTTGGAAAGCAGTTTGTAGGGGCGGGGGTCCATCTCCCGCCCGCTTTGGTATTGGGTGTTCGGCCTGGCTTCAGAAGCCGGGGATTCGCGCCCGGAAAAACGAAATGGAAGAACTTGGACTAACTGAAACGCGGAAGATCACTCCTCTAGAGAGGCCGCCGGAACTTTTGCAATGTCTACTGACAATTGTGGCGTTTATGGCGATGGTGCTCCTGATGATTGCAATCGCACAGCCGCACGGATACTGCTATGCAGATGACTTCGCCATCCCTGATCAGAGTGCGAAGTAGTCGCGGTCGTGGAATTTATGCGGCGCGGGAGAGCCGATAAAAGGTCAGCACCGCGTCGCCTTGTGCGAGGACGCGCGTTTGTTCCAGATCATCCACGAACGATGGCAATTCCAGATGATGCCAATGCTCGACGATCACGCGACCCTCAGGCGCAAGCAGCCGCGCCGAACCAATCAATTCAAGCACTGGCAGATACTGCGGCGTGTCGCCATAAGGAGGATCGACAAAAATGAAATCGGGAAGTAGCCGGCGATCGGAGAGTTTTTCCAGGCCGACGAGTGCATCCATTTTCAAGATTTCGGTGCCGCGGCTGATTTGCAGCGAATCGAGATTCTTCTGAATCAGCGCGGCGGCAGGAGCGTGATTTTCGATGAAAACTGCTTCGCGTGCCCCGCGGCTCAGCGCTTCGATTCCCACGGCGCCGGTTCCTGCGAAGCAATCCACGAAGAGCGAATCTTTGACGAGCGGACCGAGGACATTGAAAAGAGTTTCGCGCAGACGGTCGCTCGAAGGACGCATGGACAATCCCTTGAGCGATTTCAGCGGGCGGCTGCCGAATTTTCCTGCAATCACGCGCATGGGAGTGAGCTATCCGACGGCCGCAAGCTGATAGCGTTTCTGCCAGGCCGCACCGAGTTGCGCGGTGAGTTTTCGCAATTCCTCGGCGCGCTCCGGATTTTGCGCGATGGCAAAAGCCTCGGTGCGAGCCAGTTCAAGCAATTTGTGATCGCGCAACGGATGCGCCACGTGAAACGAGAGATCGCCATGCTGCCGAGTACCGAAAAATTCGCCGGGGCCGCGCAGTTTCAAGTCGTGCTCGGCGATTTCAAAGCCATTCGTTGTAGCGACCATGGTTTCAATTCGCTCGCGTGCGTCGCCGGTAATGTTTTTCGGCGCCACCAGCACGCAGACGGATTTTTCACTGCCTCGGCCAATCCTACCGCGAAGTTGGTGCAGTTGCGCCAGGCCGAAGCGATCCGCGTGCTCGATCAGCATAATCGTCGCGTTGGGGACATCCACGCCGACTTCGATGACGGTCGTGGCTACAAGGATGTGCAGCTCGCGGCGGCGAAAGCGCTCCATCACGCTTTCTTTTTCCTCGCTCGGCAGGCGCCCGTGCAGCAAACCGACCTTCAGTTTCGGGAAAACATCACGAGAGAGTCGCTCGAACTCGGCGGTCGCCGCTTTCAATTCCTGCTTCGATTCCTCGATCACCGGATAAAGGATATAGGCCTGGCGGCCTGCGGCAATTTCGCGGCGGATGGATTCCCAAGCCCCGGGAAGTTGCGCTTCGTCAAGCCAACGCGTCGAGACCGGCGTCCGGCCAGGCGGCATTTCGTCGATCACCGAAATGTCGAGATCGCCGTACACGGTAAGCGCGAGAGTGCGCGGAATCGGCGTGGCAGTCATCACCAGCACGTGCGGCGAGGCGCCTTTTTCCATCAACCGCTTGCGCTGCAGCACGCCGAAACGATGCTGTTCGTCGACGATCACCAGCCCGAGGCGCTTGAACTCAACAGCTTCTTCGATCAGCGCGTGCGTTCCGGTGATAAATTGCGCTTCCCCGCTGTGAATGCGCTCGAGCGCAGCCAATTTCTCGGCGCGCTTCATCCCACTCACCAGCATTTCCACGCGATAGCCGACGGGCGCGAAAATCCGGCGCGCAGAGAGAAAATGTTGCACCGCAAGAATTTCGGTGGGCGCCATGATTGCCACCTGGCATCCGTTCTCGATGGCGATAACCGCCGCTTCAAAAGCCACGATGGTTTTGCCGCTTCCCACATCGCCTTCGAGCAGCCGATTCATGGGCGAAGGCCCTTCGAGGTTTCCGGCGATCTCGGCGAGAACGCGTTTTTGCGCCGCGGTAGGCTTAAACGGAAGGATGCGCTTGATGGCCGAGCGAATCTTATCGTCGCGCACCTGCAAGGGAATGCCGGCCTGCGCCCGCTCTTCTTTGCGGCGCGCGGCGATGCCCAGCTGGAAAAAGAAAAATTCCTCGAAGATCATCCGAACGTGCGCGGGACTGCGAAAGCTATTCAGCAGCTCGAGGCTCTCGTTGGCCGGCGGAAAATGAACGTACATCAGCGCTTCGCGGCGCGATGGCAGCGCGTAACGCTTGCGAATTTCCTCCGGCAAAGTTTCGGGAATCTCGTTGGCCGCGTCGCGCAGAATTCCGTAAATCATGCGCCGGAGCAATCGCGATTTGATCCCGCCCATCGCCTCATAAACTGGAACGATGCGGCCAACTTCCGTGGAATCGAAGTCGGCGTCCTCAGCCTCCGTCGAATTCGAAAGAATTTCATACTCCGGATTAACCATTTCTCGCCGCGCGGTGCGAAACGGATCCATTCTCACTTCGCCGTGAAGCACCAGACGCATGCCCGGCTTCAACCGCCCTTCGAGATAGGCGCCGAAAAAAAAGCGCACGCTCAAAATGCCGCTGGAATCGCGAACTTTCATCAAAAACATGCGTTTGCGATCGCGCGCAAATTTAATCGTCGCGGCGGAAGTGACCTCCGCCTGCACCGTAAAAAACTGGCCAGGAACGATTTCGGCGATAGGGGTGAAGCGGATGCGATCTTCGTAGCGAAAGGGAAGGTAGTCAAGGAGATCGGCAAGCGTATGGAATCCGCGCTCGGCCAGCAGCGTGGCGCGTTGCGGGCCGATCCCCTTGAGCCGGGAAAGTTCGCTATTGAGAAATGTGGGCATCGATTCAGAGGCGCGTCCGCATCAACACGACGGACTAACTTTAATTTACACTATCGCGTGAAAGCAGGCGCTGCGCGCGGGTTTGCCGAACGGGATCTGAGCGAGATTACTTCGCATCCTATATTTTAGCAAAGCAGCTTGGGGATTCGACGATGGGCGCGAAATTCTTAGGCACCAGTCTTCGGCGATGGCTCGAATACCTCATCGCCATACTTCTCGGCAACGCCATCTATTATTTTTCACTGCAGCCGCATCTTCCTCCGATCTGGCGACACCCCGGCGCGAAAATTGATTTGGGCCTCTTCCTCGATTTCTTAGTTTGCGTAGGCGTCTACGGCCTCATCCGCCTAGGCATTTATGTACAGCGAGAAAGACCCAACGACGATGGTTCCACAGATGCTCAAGGACGGACGGGTTAAGTAGCGCCGGCGTCCCTGCCGGCATCTTACGAGCACAGATTCTGGCAAAGGCCGCTCTCGACGACGGCGCGCTAAGTCACGCAAATAGAGTTGTTTGACTTAAGAATCCGCCCGTGACCGCTGCCCTTAATGCAATCGCGCTCGCAAGATGCCGGCAGAGAGGCCGGCGCGACTTGTCCCACCTGTGGGACAAATGTTCGTTATCGGTCGTATGCATGCTTACCTGTTTCCGCGAGCCGCGTCTATGACAGTGGGGCTAGGAAGAAAGGCGAGTAACCGGGTCAGTTGCGAACCGGGAGCAATCCCGGCGGGCGGAAACAACGACCCGGCGCAACCGGTGGGTCACACCATGGGGATGAGCGTCGCTCTCGAGCGAGATGCGCGCCACGCAGCTGTGAAGGTTTCGGACGAACATGCCCTCGTTCGCGAGGCGCAAGCCGGAGACCGTCTCGCCTTCGAGGAACTCGTCCGCCGCTACGATCGCGAAGTTTTGCGTCTGGCGCTGAACCTGGTCCACCGCAGTGAAGATGCCCGCGACATTTATCAGGAAGGCTTTCTCCGGGTTTACAGAAATCTGCACCGCTTTCGATTTGAGTGCAGCTTCTATACTTGGCTGTACCGGATTGTGACTAACGTTGCGCTCGATCACTTGCGCCGCCGATCCAGCCGAAAAGAAGATCAAGCCCCGGCGCCCGATGAAAGCGAAGGAACAACGCGTGACTTTTTCGATCGCCAACCGGAAACGCGCGCAGGAGCAAATCCCGAGCGCAAGCTGCTCGGCGACGAACTCGGGCAGCATATTCAAGATGCGCTAGAGCGCCTGTCTCCGCGTGAGCGAATGGTTTTCGAATTGAAGCACTACCAGGGTCTGAAACTGAGAGTGATCGGAGATATGCTGGGCACTTCCGAAGAGACGGTAAAGAATTCGCTGTTCCGGGCGACGCGCAAACTTCGCGCGAGCCTCTGCGAAATGAGATAAGTGAGGCGCGATAGTAATGACTGACCCCTCCAATTCGAATTCTCGCGAACGGCGCGAGGCCAAGCCTTGCGAACCGTTCGCCGAGAGAATGTACTTGCTCGCAGCGGTCGAGCTGGAACAAACAGAAGCGATCGAAGCAGAAACACACGCCGCGCAGTGCCAGGAATGCGGTACTTTCCTTCTGCAAAATCAGCAAATGATGGAAATGCTTGCCGGAGCCCCGCGCCCAGAGCCAAGCGCCGATCTCCTCGCCGCCTGCCGAGCCGGCCTCACCGACGCACTCGATGAAGCCGAAGCGGCGAAAAGTCATTCCGGATGGCGCGGCTGGCTCGAAGCCTTCATGCCGACGCAGTGGCTGGCCTTGCATCCGGCCGCTGCAGCGGTGGTGCTGATTTTCCTGGGATTCACCGCCGGAGCATTTTACCCGCGGTGGTTGGGCCGCACGGTTATCGCCCCGCCTCCGACTCCTGCAGCACCCACCGCAAGCCTCGAATCGCTCGATACCACGCCCGGCGCGACTCCCATCGACGATCAATATCTACGCACCGCAGACATTACCGGAATTAATTGGGAGCCTTCGGCGGACGATGCCTCTCCCGAAGTACAAGTGCACATGAAGTCGCCGCAGCCGCTGGTGGTGCAGGGAACTCCGGCGAATAACGATGTGAAGCGCGTGCTGCTCTACGTGCTGCACAACAATCAGCGCTTCGCTCCCGATGTGCGCATCAATTCCGTAGAAATGCTGAAAGTGCGGGCGTCGGATGAAGATGTGCGCCAGGCGCTATGCCTGGTGCTACGCAACGATCAGAACGCGGCCGTTCGGTTAAAAGCACTCGAAGCGCTCGATACGACGCAGCCGCACGAAGTGGTTCAGCAAACATTGATGAACGCCCTCGTCGAAGATCCCAATCCCGGCGTGCGCATCGAAGCCATTAACACGCTTCGCGAAATGCAGGCCAAGGGCCAGGTGACTTCCGATCCGCGGCTTCTCGAAGTGCTCCACGAGCGCGCGCGCAAGGATTCCAGCACTTACATTCGTCTACAGAGCGCAGCACTGATTCAGGATTTGGGCCCGCGCGGAAAATTTTAATGCCACGCCATAGAGGATCGGAATGCTAGGTTGTTTGAATCAGCGCGGAGTTTCCGTTTCGAGTAGCGCGATGCAGCGCACTCTGCTGTCTGCGATGATGACCGTTCTCCTCACGGCGCCCGCAATAGTCGCCCGTCCGAAGCCGACCAAGGATCCCGTCCCATCGCCGCGCGCGAAACGGGAACTCGCCGGCGCGGTGAACACGCGGCCCGGCGAACGCCTCATCCTTTCCACCGATCTCGGCTGCATTCAAATCCACACGCGTGACACCGATCGCGTGGAATATCACGCTGTCCTTAGTACCGACGCCACCAAGCCCGACGCCCAGGAAATCCTGCAACAATTCAATCTCATCGAGCGGCCGGAAGCCGGCCGCGTAATTCTGCGCGGGCAACTGTTGAGCCCTAAACTGACCGGACGGCTGTGGGTCACGATTGACGTAACCGTCCCGCGAAAATTCAATCTCGACGTCACCACGCGCGGCGGAAATATCGACAGCGACGACGTGGACGGCGCGGTCACGCTGGCCACTTCAGGCGGAAATATTTCTGTCGGATCGTTGGGAGCGTCGGCAAAGCTCGAAACCGGCGGCGGCCACATTACCGTTCGCGATGTCGCGGGAGATTTGAGCGCGGTGACTGGCGGCGGCCACATCGTCGCAGGAAATATCTCGGGCGGAGCGACGCTGCACACGGGCGGCGGCCACATTCGCGTCGCGTCCATCGGGGGCATCGCGAGGCTCGGAACGGGCGGCGGCAACGTCTCGGTGGAAAAAGTCGGCAAAGAGCTTTTTGCCGATAGCGGCGGCGGGCAAATTGAAGTCGGCGAAGCCGCCGGAGTCGTGCGCGCCCGCACTGCAGGCGGCGGAATTCGCGTGGTCCGCGCGTCCGGTCCTGCGACGCTCGAGTCCAACAGCGGCAGTATTTATTTGACGCAGGTCGATAGCCCGGTGCGCGCCTTCACCAGCGCCGGCGGCATCACCGCGTGGCTCGGAAACGCGGGAAAAATTCCCGGCGGCTGCGACCTGCAATCGTCGGATGGCGACATCGTCGTCTACATCCCCAAAGAATTGCCGATCACCATCGATGCGTCGATTCAGCTCGGCGGGGCTCACGGATTTACGGTCGATCCAGCCTTGCCCATCAAGGTGAGCTACGACGATCAATCGAACGGCAAGCACGTGATCCGCGCCGCAGGCGAACTGAACGGCGGCGGAGAGTTGCTGCGTCTGCGCACCGTGGCAGGAAATATCCGCTTGGTTCTGAGCGATACCTCGAAGCAGGTGAAGATTTACAAGCTGCAGATGGAGCAACTCCAGCGCAAGCTCGTCGAGCTGCAAGACCAGCGTGAGGAGACGGAAAAAACGGACGGGCCGCCCGCAGATAATTAAGAGCGAATTGGCGTTTCATTTCGATTTCGAACTGGATGGGCTACGGGAGCAGGGTGCAGAGAGCGACGTAAGTAGGCCAGGCGCGATTCTTCGCACGGGAGGGAGCCGTGGGTAGGATGTTGACGCAGGCGTGGCACAGAGCCGGACGCAGGACCATTCTCGGCGCGCTGGTGATTACCGCGGCAATGCTCTGCATTCCCGGGCGAGGCTTCGCATTCAGCCAGGTCTATGAGCAGAAGTATCCGCTCGCGAGCGGCGGCAGTTTCGAGCTCGTGAACGTAAATGGCTCGGTGCAAGTGGATGGCTGGGATCGCGACGAAGTGGAAGTGCGCGCGGTGAAGACCACCACCGGCGATGAGCGCGATCTTTCGCGCGTGGAGATTCAAGTCGATTCGGCCCAGGATCATATCGCGGTGCGCACACGCTATCCGCAGGGCTCAGGCGTCGAGGTAGCCGTCGAATATCATGTGCGCGTGCCGTACCGCGTACTTCTCGGCGGCGTCGAAACCGTGAATGGCAATGTGCTGGTGCGCGGCGTGGATGGAAATGGCGAGCTGCGCACGGTGAATGGCGACGTGGACGTGAGCGAGAGTTCCGGCCGTTTCAACGCGCACACCACCAACGGCAGCATCCGCCTGAAATTGCGCAAGCTCGCCGATTCCGGTCCGATGTCGCTGGAGACCGTGAATGGTTCGGTAGTTCTCGCGCTGCCTCACGACGCACACGCCGCGCTCAACGCGGTGAGTCTCAATGGCGATTTTTCGTCTCAGCTGCCTGTGACCTCTACCACTTCCAGTGTCGGGCGCGGCGTTTCGGGCACGATCGGCGCCGGTGGCTGCAGAATTTCTCTTCGCACCGTCAACGGCGGAATACGCGTAGTGGTGGACGAGCCGGGAGTCTAAGCGGCCAATCCGTTTAATTCTCGAATTTGAAGTCAAAAGTTCCGGGGCGCAATTCTAGAAAATACGAGGGAACAAGGAGGGGTCGAGATGCGTATTAAGACATGGATGGCGCTCACTGGGGTGAGCGCGCTCGCTTTAATGCTGTTCGCGTTTCCGGGCACCAGCTTTGGCCAATCGGGAGCGCCCGCGCCTAAAGCGCCGCAGGCGCCCACCGCGCCGAGCGCACCTTCGGCGCCGCAAGCTTGCGAGCTGGACAACGCAGTAGCAGAAGCGGCGGACCTCGCAGTGGCCGATGAACTCGCCGCTGCGACAGATCAGTTGGCCGCGGAAGGCGCCCAACTCGCGGTCGAGGAGGACCTGATGGAATCGCAGGAGATCGGCAATCTCGACGCCCTCACCGCGAATCTTGCCAGCCTTCAATCCGAAGAGCTGGCCAAAGAAGCCGCCTCGCTCACACAGGAAAAGAAGCATGTCATCGAAATCAGCCCCGACTCACAGGAACTTTGGACTTCCGACGACAACAGCGGCTGGCTCGGCATCGAAATTTCCGAAGTGAATGCCGACAAAGCGAAGGAATTGAAGCTATCGGAAACGCGCGGCGTAGTCGTAGGAAGCGTCGACCCCGATAGCCCCGCCGCAAAAGCAGGCTTGAAAGAAAATGATGTGATCCTGTCCTACGAGGGACAAAACGTCGAAGGCACCATCCAATTCCGCCGCCTCGTGCGCGAAACGCCTCCGGGACGCTCCGTTCCTCTCAGCATTTCCCGCGATGGCAGCGTGCAGACCATCACCATCGAAGTCGGAGAACGCAGCAGCGTCTTCGGCCCCGGCGACAAAGACTCTGCTCCGCGCGTCTACAAATTCAAAGTACCCAACGTGCAAGAATTCAAAATGCCCGACTTCGATTTCAATCCCATGGTCACGCCTGAAGCAATGGATTTCCATACGCCATTGCTGGGCATCGGCGCCGAAGATCTAAGCGGCCAACTAGGCGATTATTTTGGCGTCCCAAGCGGCGAGGGAATTCTAGTCCGCGAAGTGCGCTCCGGTACGCCCGCGGAAAAAGCAGGCCTAAAAGCCGGCGATGTAATCACCAAGGTCGATGGCCAGACGGTGAAATCCACGCGCGACCTGCGCAGCCAGCTACGCCAGAAGATCGATCAGAAAACAGTAACGCTAAGCGTGCTGCGCAAAGGCTCGGAAATTTCTGTCCCAGTAGCAATCGAAAAGCCGCGCCGAATCGACGCCCCGCAAATCGTGAACAGGGCACAGCTCTAAGTAGCGCCGGCGTCCCTGCCGGCATCTTACGAGCGCAACAGCCGGCAAATATCCGGATCGTGCGCGGCGCTGAATGAACGGCACAGGCAGGGTTGTGTGGTCCGGCCGTGATCGCTGCCCATAGTCGGAATCGTATTCGTCGGATGCCGGCAGAGTCGCCGCCGCTGCTTAAATCCGTCGCGCCCCGCCTTACTCGCGGACAACTTCGGCATTCGATGCAGGCGCCACCAAGCGCATCAACCGGTGGCTGCTATCAAGGTAGAGGTCCACTTCCAAGTCCGCCGTTCTCACTCGCAGTTCTTCAAACTTCCCATTTCCCGCCGTAATTTCGCCCAGCGAATCCACCGTGACGCTTCCAGGCGTCAGCTCCTGCGGCACCAGCACCGAAAATGTCTGCGTCCCCATTTTCGCCCGGTCGTAAAGTCGCGCCAGCACCGCGTATTGATTGTAAGCATTGTTGTCGAGCACCACGATTTGCGGCGAGTTGAAAGTAAATTGCTGCGTGAAGGGCTTGGCACCTTCCACGCGAAGCACAATCGTCGCCACGTTGCCCTGAAAGCTGATATCCGCGGACGCCTTCTTCGCACCTTCAGTGCTCCAGTAGTAGCTGAGCGGCGCGCCATCGGGCTGAAGCGTTAGCCGCGAATTGACGCGAGTGGCCGCTCCTTGCGCCGGTTTCACGTCCGTAGTGCCCTGCGCCAACCAGTGATCGCCATTCGGGCGAATCTCAAATTCTTCGGTACCAAGCGGCTGGCCATTTGCCAAAATCCGGAATCTGCCTTTGTCCGCAGCAAGAGAAGTTGCTGCCGGCGCCGGCCGGAGACTCGAATTCGCCACCGCAAAGATGGACAGCGAACATGCCGCGGCCGCAACGACTCCAAGTGACAGCGCGACGCCCCAACGATACTTCTTCTTCGCAATTTTCATGCAAGCACCTTATCGAGAATTCCGAGTGCGAGGATTTGTTCCACCACGCGCAAAGGCTCAACCGAGCTCTCCACGCGGTAATGCGCCAATTCGTAGAAGGGAAGCCGCTGCTCATAAAGCTCGCGAAAGCTGGCCTCATCACGAAACAGCGGGCGATTCGTGATGTGCGCGCAGCGCCGCAGCAATTCCTCAACGGGGCAATGCAACCAGATTAAAGTGGCGGCATTGCGCTCGAGCACCGCCAGATTCGCAGGCTGCGCGGTCGTCCCTCCGCCGAGCGACACAATCGTAGGCCGCCCCAGCGCCTTCGCTTCACCGAAAGTACGCGCCAATTCCTCGTACTCCAGTTTGCGAAATGCCGCCTCGCCTTCGCCTTCAAATATTTCGGGAATAGAATGCCCGGTAGTATCGGTGATGCGCTTATCGAGGTCCACATGCAGCCAGCCGACCTGGCGCGCGAGCAGGCGTGCAACTGTAGATTTCCCGGCGCCCATGAATCCAGTAAGGCATAGAAGTCTGCGAGAGCGATTGTCTGGAGAGGCAGGCGGCGAATTTTCGCGGTTAGCGTTCAGAGCAACGCGGCGCTATTCGCGCCTGTGGATGTTGATTGTACCATCGAACGATTTCAGCTCGACTTTGGCTTTGCCCTGATTGTAGACACTGAACAAAGTTTGCGCGAAGCGCGAAACCGGCCCCTTGCGCGGCGCCGCAGGCGTGAGGTTTGCGTCATTCTGCACTTTGCCCTTCACGGAAGTCGCGCTCAGATCAAAGGAATCATCCGGCGAGAGCCGCACATCGATCAAGCCGCTGTAATTCGTCAGCCGGTAAGTGCCGTTCGCGAGAAACGCTCCGTCGAACACAATATCGCCGCGGGTCGTCTGCGCCCGCACGCTATAGCTGCGCATATCGAGCAATTTCACATTGCCGGAAATCGAAGTAATCTCAATCCGTCCCGCGCAACGAATGCATTGCACAGCCCCGCCGACGGTCCGGATCGAAAGATATCCCGAAGCATCCTGCAAAGCGATCCCCGCAGCGATGGTATCGAGCGCCATATCGCCGGTCACATCCTGCACGGCCACAGAACCCGAATCGTTATGAATCTGCAATTCTGCATCTTCCGGCACGAACAATTCGAAATTCGCGCGCAACTCCTCAGGGCTAATGTCATCCGCCACGGTACGCACGTTCAAATCCACGCGATTGCCGGTCTGCTCGGCGTCAATTTCAACTTTGTCGCTCTGACTATCCCCGACCAACTTCACCTCAGGGCGAGTCCAAGCCTTGATCGTCACCATGCCGTCCGGATTATGAATGGTGATCACCGGGTGCGCGCCCACTTTGAAGTGCTTCTCCAGATGGCGCGGCGCCGCAGTCACGCTGGCAGCGAGCAGGAGCCCGGTTCCGAAAGTCATCGCCGTTTTCGACGCCCACGAATCGAATGGAATGGAAACACGCATCATTGGTGGCTCCCCCCGCGCTCGCTCATCTGCTCGAGCAAATCCGCCTTCTGCTGATAAGCCCCGTAAAGATAATCCCGGGAAAGTTCGTCTTCCGGATCGTCCTGTACACTCTTCTCGCACTCCGCAATGTAGTTGTCAACGATTTCGAGATTCTTCTTGAACGCAACGTTCACTGTCGCATTCGGCTCATGCAGCGCGGAAACAGCATGCAGTTCGAACGTGCCGAGGTCCGCTTCGATTGGCGCCGTCGCCGCCTGGTTTCCGCTAACCCAATGCGCGCGGATGTTGTTTTTCTGATATTGATTGCCGAACATGAAACCGCCCGCCGCAAGAATCGCCAGCAACGCTCCCGCAAAAGCAGGCCGCATCCAAGCGGCGCCAAACGACGGCAGCCAGCTCAGCCATCCGCGCGAAGCGATCAATCCTTCCTGCTCGAGCTGCGCGCGTATCGCGATCCAAACGCGCTCGGGCGGCTCGACATCGTGCAGTTCGCGCGCAGCGAGCTGAATCTTGCCCAGGTCGGCCACCAGCCCATTGCACGCAGCACACGAATGCAAATGAGCTTCCGCGTCGGGGCGATGATCGCCGTCCAACCACTGATCGAGCGATTCCATGAATTCATTGCACTGCATGGCTGGCATATTTCTAGTCCTCGTCCATCTAGTTCGGTCCCTCTAGTGATCGATCTAAAATCGGCCTAAGTCTCGCCGGCCGCTTCCGATTTCACAGCCTGGCGCTGTTCCCGTGCTTCACTCCGCAAAGTCTCATGGAGCAACTCGCGAAGACGCATTCTCGCTTTATGCAGCTGCGACTTCGAATTTCCAATCGAGCAGCCCATAATCTCGGCGATCTCGTTGTGCTCATAGCCCTGCACATCATGCAGCACAAAGATCGCTTTATATCCCGGGGGAAGCTGTTCCACAGCGCGCTGTAAATTCACCCGGTCCACGGAACCGGTTAACTGCAAATCCGCCGTTCCAAAATCCCGTCGCGGCCCTCCCGACTCTTCGTCCGGCTCCGTTGCTTCTTCGAGCGAAGTTTCGGGCATGCGCCTCTTGCGCAACTTCATCAGCACTACGTTCACCGAAAGGCGGTGAAGCCAGGTGGAAAACGCCGACTCGCCCCGAAAAGAACTGATCTTGCGAAAGAGCTGAAGAAAAGCCTCCTGCGTCAGATCCTCGGCCTCGGCCGTATTCCCCACCATGCGCAAGCAAAGGGAGTAAACCCTCCGGTTGTGCATCCTATAGAGACGCTCGAAGGCAGACGGGTCACCACGCTGGGCGAGCCGGATGACGTCGGCTTCAGGCATCTCCTGGGATTCGTTTCGTCTCGTTCGGGTCACAAAGTCCCGGCGCGACGCATCACCTACTGCGATGCGGCATGCGCCCCGTGAGTTGTCCTTACATTTCCGTTGCGGTGCTTCTTTGGACGCCAAGTGCCGGCGTCGGGATTCGCCATGCTGTCGTGCGCTCCAAACGCTATCAAATGTGCGTCGAATGTGCGTCGAATTGATTGTCTTAGGAAAAGCGGCGTGCGTCTAGCCCGAAAACCCGGGAAACTTGGGATGGAAATGAACTAGTGCGAAACTCGAGAACGGCGGCTGCTGGAGCGCCGCAGCGCCGAAACCGGCGGTGCTTGCAGTCCTTCGCGGATGGCCTCCGTCAAAGCCGGCGGCAATTTAAGCAGCAGCGATTTTAAGACGACCTCCAACTCACGAGCACTGGTATTCAGATCGCATTCCAGGTCGGCCAGCGCAATCCATGGCGCTTCGATGTCGGTCAGCGACGATTCCGTCAATTCCGCCGAAGCGGCTGCAAAGTTCGAAGAGGCATCCCCGATTACCGAGCCGATGACGCGCAGTTTTTGGAAAAACTGCGAGCGCGCATCGAATAAAATCCAATGAAACATCGTGCTCCAATGCGCCACGCGCTGCGCCGCTTCGCTGCGGAAGTTTTCCGGAGCCAGCGGCTCAACGGACGGCAGGTCCGCGACGTGCCGGGCCTCATCATGAATCACATTGACGGCGTGGGTGAGTTCGACGGTATTGCGGGCCACCAGCTCGTTGGCCATTTCTACGTGCAGGCGCGCCTGCTCGAAACGGCCGTCGTCGCGCAGGCCAAAAGCATCGTGCAGAGCGATGCCCGACATTGTGGAATTTCGTTCCCAGCGTGTGGCGATGGACTTGAAGATTTCCAGTTTTTCCGGAGGAAGCCAGGCAATCCAGTCCTCGCGGACGGTTCGGCGTCGTGCAAACAGGGCCCTGACCATTGAGAGGGACAAAGTACCTCCACCCGAGGCACCGCATTATACCAGACCATGCAAGCACCTTCCTTGACGCTGTAAGAATCGCGCCGTTATACTTCGGCTGGATTCTCTGAAAGGATTTCCGATTGGAATTCGAACCGCTCGATCAGTTCCTGCAACGACGCAAGAAGGTGGCAGACATCGTCGCGCAGGGACGCGATCCTTATCCTCATAAATTCGACTGGACGCACACGGCAGAAGGTATTTCCGCTGACTACGAATCGAAATTCGCGGAAGAACTAAAATCCGAGCCGGTAAATGTGCGTGTGGCCGGCCGCGTCGTAGCGCTCAGGCCGCACGGAAAAGCCGGATTCGCTCACATTCTGGGCCAAGGAAAGCGGCTGCAGCTCTACGTGAAGCTAGACGCCGTGGGCGCGGAGAATTTCGAGCTTTTTCGCTCGCTCGATCTCGGAGATATCATCGGCGTCGCCGGCCATTTGTTCCGCACCAAGACCAATGAATTAACCGTCTGGGTCGAGAAGCTCGAACTCCTCACGAAAGCCCTGCTCCCGCTACCCGAAAAGTTCCACGGCCTCGCCGATCCGGACATCCGCTATCGCCAGCGCTATCTGGACTTGATCGCCAATCCCAACGTCCGCGAAATCTTCATCAAGCGCGCTCGCATCATCGCCGAACTGCGCGCCTTTTTCGTGAGCCGCGGTTACATCGAAGTCGAAACTCCGATGATGCATCCCATCGCCGGCGGCGCGACGGCCCGCCCTTTCATCACGCATCACAATACTTTTGATATCGATCTTTATCTCCGCATCGCCCCCGAGCTGTATCTCAAGCGCTTGATTGCAGGCGGCCTCGATCGCGTCTTCGAAATCAATCGCAATTTCCGCAATGAAGGCATCGATGCCACCCACAATCCCGAATTCACCATGCTTGAGTTCTATCAGGCCTATAGCGATTATCGCGATTTGATGGATTTGAGCGCGGAGCTATTAGCGTCGCTCGCCGAAAAAATCTGCGGCAGCACGAAAATTCCCTACGGCGAGCACGAACTCGATTTCTCGAAAATCGAGCGGCTATCTATGCGCGAAGCCATCTGCCGCTACTGGCCCGAACCCGCCGGCGCACCGCCCACAGCGCAGCAGCTCGCTCAACCCGGCGAAGCTCGCGCCGCGGCTGCGCGTTATAACGACTGGGCTGAGCGCAGCGGCCGTGAGCCTCTCGCGATTTCTGCCGCGGCATCCGATGGTGAAATCACCGGCGCGCTTTTCGATGAACTCGCGCAAGATCGTCTGATCCAACCCACCATCGTTTACGATTACCCGACCGCAATCTCTCCACTTTCAAAAGCGCGGCCCGACGATCTCTCGGTCACCGAGCGCTTCGAACTTTTCGTAGCAGGAAGCGAAGTCTGCAACGGCTTCTCCGAACTCAACGATCCCGAAGAACAAGAAAAGCGCTTTCGCGAACAAATCGAGCGCGGCGGCGACGAAGCCCCCAAGCAGCTCGACGAAGATTACATTCGCGCCCTAGCCCACGGCCTGCCGCCCACTGCCGGCGAAGGCATCGGCGTCGATCGCCTGGTAATGCTGCTCACAAATTCCCACACCATCCGCGAAGTTCTGCTTTTCCCACTTCTACGGCCGCAGGCCGCCGCGCGCAGCGATGACGCGGAAGACGCCAGCGCGGCCGGCGACGCCAAATGAATTTCGAATGGCTGGTGGCGCTACGCTACCTCCGCTCGCCCAATCGGCCAGCCGTCCTTCGTCTCGTAACTTTACTTTCGGTCATCGGAGTCGCAGCCGGAGTCGCCACTCTCGTAATCGCTCTGGCCATGAACACCGGCTTCCGCCAAGCCATCCGCGATCGGCTACTCGGCGTCACCGCGCACATAAATCTAAAACCCGTCAGCCCCGAAGGAATCCGCAGTTACCGCGAGCTAATCGCTAAACTAAATTTCACTCCCGGTGTGCGTTCCATCGCTCCCGCCATTTACAACACGGTCCTTCTCACGGCCGGCGGCACTTCGCGCGGCGTCGTCTTGAAAGGAATCGATCCCGAAATCGAAAAGCAATCAAACGAAGCGCTCCGCCGCATCGCCTCCGGCAAACCCGATTTCGCTCTCGACCCCGATGGCGTTCCCGCAATCCTGGTCGGCGCCATCATGGCCGAAGAACTAAAAATCTCGGCTGGCGATTACATCAGCTTAACCAGCCCACAAGGCAGCCTGACCCCATTCGGCATCGTCCCGCGCTCCAGAAGATTTCGCGTCACAGGCGTCTTCAATTCCGGTTTCTACGACTATGACGCGAACTGGGGATTCGTATCGCTACCGTCTGCGCAAAGCCTCGCCGGCATAGGAGACGTAGTAAGTCTCCTCGAAGTGCGCTGCTTGCAACTCGATGACGTCGAGCATGTAGCCGAAGTACTGCGAGCCCGCGCAGGCCCAGGATTCACAACCTCCACCTGGATGGACGAAAACCGCGCCCTCTTCCGCGCCCTTAGTCTCGAAAAATTAGTCACCGCAATGTTCATCGGCCTGATCACCTTCGTAGCCGGCCTCAACGTCCTCGTAGTAATGACCATGACGGTCACCGACAAAGCCCGCGACATCGCCGTTCTGGTAGCCATGGGCGCCCGCCGCGTTCAAATCCGCCGCATCTTCTTATTACAAGGTCTAATCGTCGGCGGCATCGGCACCCTTCTGGGCCTGATAGCCGGATACGGCCTAAGCTCGGCCGCCGATAAATGGCGCCTGATCCCACTCAACGCGGAAATTTATGCCGTGCCCTACGTTCCGTTCCACTCCAGCGGACTCGACGCCGTTTGGATCGCCGCCGCAGCCGTAGCCATTTGCATAGCAGCAACTCTTCTCCCGGCCCGCGCAGCTGCAAAAATCCTACCGGTAGAAATCCTGCGCTTCGAATGATGTGTCGCGCCGCAAATCCAATTCGCTCTTCAATCTCCGCCCTCGATTCGATCCATAAACTTGCACCTGACCAAAGGTTCAGTACTTTCGGTTACCGAAATAGGGCAAAAGGCTCTATAGCGCGCACCGAAGTCGAAAGGCACCATGTGAGTGTGAAGCAAATGCACTCAGTGACGAGCCCAAATCAGTCAAGAACGCGAGTGGGCACTTTGGCGGCTAAAAATGGCAATCTGTTCTCCACAGCCAATTTCACACTAGTGCTAATCGCTTGCATAAAAAGGACATACAGAACGCCAGCTTCGGCATCTAACGTGAGTAGAGACTAATACGAATATGCTCCAACAAGCCAACTTCGACGCCAACAACCCGGCCCCACCGTCAGCGGCGAATTTCTCGCCCGCCAACGGCTACGCCGAACTCCTCCGCGTCGAAGGCTTGCGCAAAACTTTCCGGTCCGGCTCAGCGGAAATCACTCCACTCGACAACATCAACTTCTCCATTGCACGCGAAGAAATGGTCGCCATCGTGGGACCATCCGGAGCCGGCAAAAGCACTTTTCTACATTCACTAGCCGCGCTGGACACTCCGACAAGCGGTACTATATACTTCGAGCGGAATTCGCTGGAAGCGCTTGCGGAGCACGAACTCGCCGAGTATAGAAATCACTCAGTGGGTTTCGTCTGGCAACGGCATCATCTGTTGCCCGACTTCACCTCGGCCGAGAACGTGGCGATGCCTTTGTTAATTTCCGGCGTCGCGCGGGAAACTGCACTCCGGTCTGCGGGGGAGTGGCTGGGCGAGGTAGGCTTGGGAGGTCGGGATAACCAGCGCGCCGGAGAATTATCCGGCGGCGAGCAACAGCGCGTGGCCATCGCACGCGCCCTGGTGAACCGGCCGAAACTGCTCCTGGCAGACGAGCCGACGGGGGATCTGGACGAGCGCAACGCGGAGCTGATCTTCGATTTAATGCGCCGCTTGCATTTAGCCCACCGTCTCACTTCCATCTTGGCGACGCACAACCTTTCACTGGCCCAGCGAGCAAACCGGGTTCTTCATCTCGAACACGGCAGGCTCACGCAGGTCGAGGAAGCAGCGGCGACGCGCTCGCAATCTGGCGCGCAGGCGGCCGAGGCTGGGGCAAACGCCCCGAAAGAGCGTGGGTGATTCGTGTTTGAACGCTACACAGAAAAGGCACGTCGAGTAATTTTCTTTGCTCGCTACGAAGCCTGCCAGTACGGCAGCCCTTATATCGAGACCGAACATCTTCTCCTCGGTCTGCTGCGCGAAGATAAGGCGCTCGCAAACCGTTTCCTACGCTCGCACGGCTCCATCGAATCCATCCGCAAGGAAATCGAATCCCGCATCACGGTGCGCGAACGGATCTCCACTTCCGTTGACGTTCCTCTCAGCCAGGAATGCAAGCGCATCATCACCTTTGCCGCCGAAGAAGCCGAACGACTCGGTCACAAGCACGTTGGGACCGAGCATTTGCTTCTAGGCGTGTTGCGGGAGGAGAAGTCATTCGGTGCCGAGATTTTGCAGGAGCGCGGTCTTCGCCTATCCACAGTTCGCGAAGAGCTGTCGCGCGGCGCCGGGGAGAAGGTGCCGGTGAATCGACCCAAGGAAGCATCTTTACTTGCAGAATTTAGCCGCGACCTCACGCAGGCCGCCATGGAAAGTCAGCTCGATCCGCTCGTAGGACGCGATCGCGAGCTCGAGCGCGCCATACAAATTCTCTGCCGCCGCACCAAGAATAATCCGGTGCTGATTGGCGAGCCAGGCGTGGGTAAAACCGCCATCGTAGAAGGCTTGGCCCAACGCATCGCTGATGGCGATGTGCCGCCGTTCCTCGCCGACAAGAGGATTCTCTCGCTCGATTTGTCCTTGATCGTCGCGGGCACCAAGTATCGCGGCCAATTCGAAGAGCGCCTCAAGACCATCATGAAGGAATTGATGGAGAGCCAGAACGCCATTATCTTCATCGACGAGTTGCACACGCTCGTCGGTGCCGGCTCGGCGGAAGGTTCGCTCGATGCCGCCAATATTTTGAAGCCCGCGCTAAGCCGCGGCGAAATTCAGTGCATCGGCGCCACCACGCCGGGCGAGTACCGCAAGTCCGTCGAAAAGGATCGCTCGCTCGAACGCCGCTTCCAGGCCGTAAAAGTCGGCGCGCCCAACGAAGAAGAAGCCGTACTCGTGCTGCAAGGCGTCCGCGACCGTTACGAAAAGTTCCACGCCGTCTCCTACACCGAAGAAGCCGTGCGCTACGCCGTCTATCTTTCGAATCGCTATATTTCCGATCGCTTCCTCCCGGATAAGGCCATCGACCTGATCGATGAAGCCGGAGCCCGCGTCAAATTGCGCCAGGCGATGCTGCCCGACGAGGTCTCCGAAGTTCAGAAGCGCGTGAAATTCATCACCCACCGCATGGAAACGGCCATCGCCAATCACGAATTCGAAAAGGCCCGCTTCTATTCCGAAGAAGAGCGCAAAGAAAAAGAGCACCTGCGCGTTCTTCGCGAAAAACTCAAGATCGATGATTCCGCAACCGGCGTAGTCGGCCGCGAAGATATCGAAGAAGTCGTCGCGCGCTGGACCGGCGTCTCCGTCAGCGCCATCAAGGAAGACGAACAGCAAAAACTGATGCGCATCGAAGAAGAACTGCACCGCCGCGTCATCAGCCAGGATCGGGCCATCACCGCTCTAGCACGCGCGATTCGCCGCAGCCGCGCCGGCCTGAAAGCTCCGGGCCGTCCAGTAGGCTGCTTCCTGTTCCTCGGACCGACCGGCGTCGGCAAGACCGAAGTGGCCCGCCGCCTCGGCGAATTCCTCTTCGGCAGCGAGAAATCGCTCATCCGCTTCGATATGTCCGAATACATGGAGAAGCACTCGGTCTCCAAACTGATCGGCGCGCCTCCGGGGTACGTAGGCTACGAAGAGGGCGGCCAGCTCACTGAGCGCGTTCGCCGCACCCCATATTCAATTATTCTTCTCGATGAGATTGAAAAAGCTCATCCAGACGTGTACAACATCCTGCTCCAAGTGTTCGAAGATGGCCAACTGACGGACGGCCTCGGCAACACCGTGGATTTCAGGAACACCATCATCATCATGACGTCCAACATCGGCGCGCGGCAATTGCAGAAGCAGTCTTCGCTCGGCTTCCAGTCCGCCGGCGACGACGTGGCCGCAAAGTCCGCCGACGACTTGGTGATGGTCGAAGTGAAGAAAATCTTCAATCCCGAGTTCCTGAATCGTCTCGACGAAGTCATCGTATTCAATTCGCTGAGCGACGCCGACTTGACCGGCATCATCGATCTGCTCGTCGGCCAGATCAACGAGACGCTCGTACATCGCCAGGTGCAAATCGCACTGACGCCAGAAGCGCGCCAGTGGATTCTAGAAAAGACTTGCGCTGATCGCAGCTACGGCGCACGCCCATTGCGGCGCGCGCTACAGAAGTACGTGGAAGATCCGCTGTCGGAAGCTTTGATTCAGGGTGGTCTGCAGCGTCCCGCTACTCTCGAGGTTTATCTCTCGACTGACGGTTTGGCGTTCCGTCCCCTGGTGGAAGCAACCCCGGTAGCCCACTAGGAATCCTACACGCGCGAGCCGGCCGCTTTCCCGGTCCGGCGGGGGAGCAAACAGTCTTGGGCGGGGAAATGCGGCCTTGACTACTGGTGTGGCCGCAATCGTAAGAAGATGCCTGCGCATTTTCATTGGCCTCGTCGCTGTCTGCCTCTTCGGCGTGGCCTCCGCGCCATGTGTGTCCGCTCAGATCTCCAGTGAAGGCTCCAACGGCACGATCACAAAAATAGAATTTATCGGCAATCGCCGCATTCAGAAAGCTACCTTGACTGCCCGCATGTTTTCGCGCGAGCACGATCCTTATAATGAAGAAAACGTAAGGCGCGACTTCATCGCCCTCTGGAACACGCAATATTTCGAAGATATTCGCCTCGAAGTCGAAGATGATCCGGCCGTTCCGGGCGGCAAGATCCTCGTCTTTTACGTCACCGAGCGTCCCGTCATCCGCCGCATCGAATACAAGGGCAACAAATCCGTCAGCGAATCCGACATCCTCGATCGCTTCAAGGAACGCAAAGTCGGCCTAACCGTTGAGAGCCGCTTCGATCCCACCGTCATCAAACACGCGCAAGTCGTTCTCCAGCAATTGCTCGCCGAGCACGGCCGTCAATTCGCCGTAGTGAAGCCCACTTACGAAAAAATCGCCGCCACCAACGCCGTAAAGCTAGTCTTTAATATTGACGAAGGTCCCAAAGTAAAAGTCGGCACCATCAAATTCGAAGGAAACAAATCCTTCTCCGCCCGCAAGCTGATTCGCGCCATGCACCATTCGCGCCCCATCTCCATCCCTCTCGAAATCACCGATATCAATATCTGGAGCAAGACCTTCGACCGCGACAAGCTCGACGAAGACCTCGAAGTCGGCATTCGCGGCATTTACCAAGACCACGGCTTCTTCCGTGTCATCGTTCACGACCCGGTCTTAAATACCGTCGACGAAGAAGGCGGGCTCCCCATTCCCGGCCTCGGCCACAAGCACGGCAAGCGCACCAACATCACCATCAAAATCGAAGAGGGCGACCGCTATCACATGGGCGACCTCCACGTCGTCAGCGCCGATCCCGATCAAGGCCTCTTCTTCAAATCCGACTTCCTCGAAAAGGTCTTTCCGCTCCATAAGGGCGACATTTTCTCCACCGACAAACTTCGCAAAGCCTTCGACAACTATAAAAAGCTCTACGGCGAATACGGCTACATCGATTTCACTTCGGAACCAGTATTCGATATCCACGAAGACACCAAAGTCGTCAATCTGACGCTGCGCTTCGACCAGCAAAAACAATTCTTCGTCCGCCGCATCGAATTCACAGGCAACACCACCACCCGCGACAAAGTCATTCGCCGCGAAATTCTTCTCGACGAAGGCAATCTCTTCAACAACCGTCTCTGGGAAGTCAGCCTGCTGCGCCTAAACCAGCTCGGCTATTTCGAAGTGCTCAAGCCGGAAAATGCCGAAATCAAGCGCAATCAAAAAGCCGGCACGGTAGACATCAATTTGAAAGTGAAGGAGAAGGGCAAGCAGTCCATCAGCCTATCGGGCGGCGTCAGCGGTCTGGCCGGCAGCTTCATCGGTCTTTCCTATCAGACCAACAATTTCCTCGGCCTCGGCGAAACGCTCACGTTCTCCGCGCAGATCGGCGATCGCCAACGCAATCTAGTCTTCGGCTTCACCGAGCCCTATCTATTCGATCGTCCCATTTCCACCGGCTTCACCGTCTTCAGCCAGAAATTCGATTACAACCAGCAGCGTGAAACATCCATCCTGCTAGGCCAGCAAGTCACCATCAATCCGGCCATCGAGCAGAATTACAATACCGACAGCAAGGGCTTCACCCTGTTCGCCAGCTATCCGCTCCGGCGTTTCTCGTTCACCCGCGTCGGCCTCACTTACGGCTACACCACCACCAACATCACCGCCTTCAGCCAATCCTCTCAATTGCTCTTCCAATCCCTGCAATTCCAGAGCCTGGCCGGCCCCTCCGCATTGCGCGGAATCGAATCGAGCAAAATCACGCCGACCATCAACTACAGCACCGTCAACAATCCGCAAAATGCCACCAAGGGCAAGAGCTTCTTCTACGGTCTCGGCTTCGAAGGTGGGCCGCTCGGCGGCAACACCAACACGATCACCAATACGTTTACAACGTCGTACTATCATCCGATCAATAAGAACCGCAACGTACTCGCCTTGCGCTTCCTCACCGCCTACAGCACCGGTTTCGGCGGAAAAGTCGAACCGCCCCAAAACCGCTTCTATCTCGGCGGCGAGAACGACATCCGCGGCTTCGATTTCTTCACCATTTCGCCTTACGTATTCATCCCCGAGAATATTACTCAAACGGTCGCCTTCCTGAATCCCACCAAACTGAATTCCAACGGCAGCCCAACGCTCGAATCTCTCAGCGTCCCGGTTCTCGATTACGTGGCCACCCGCCCCGGCGGCGACACGCAGGCCGTCGGCAACTTCGAATATCGCATTCCCATCGCCGGCCCCGTCACGCTGGCGCTATTCACCGATATCGGAATCAATGGAATCACGCGCAGCTCGCAGTTGGCTCTCGCCCCGCAGACGCTCAATCTCTTGCAGCAGCAATACCCCAACCAGGATTTTCCCAACACGCAGGTTCAGGCGAATTTGCCCATCGCCGGTGGAACGAACTTCCATCCTCGAGCCTCCTCGGGAATCGAAATCGTGGTGTTCCTGCCCATCGTCAATGCGCCTTTCCGCTTCTACTACGCGTATAATCCGCTGACGCTCGACGAGAACATCGTCTCGCCGCGCGGCGCCTTCTTCATCAGCGACGACGTGCGCCGCTCTCTGCCGCCGGGCGTGCTGCAGACCGAAATTATTCCGCAGCTTAATAACGTCTTGGACGTGAACGTCCAGCGGCTGCCAACTAGTTTGCTCGAACCGCATCACACGTTCCGGTTCACCGTGAGCCGGACTTTCTAAACGCAGTGCGCGTTGCGGGGGCTGTCACGGCTCGGGCGTTTGCTGAAGCCCAGAGCCGGCAACGCTGATCGGCGCAGCCAAAATCGCGCCGGTATTCAGATCGTGGGAGGGGTGGGAATGAGAGTTTGGAAATTTGCCGCGGCACTGCTCGCCGCCGGAATGGCCGCTGCCTGCGGGAGCAATAGCCCGACCATCAGCGTGGTCGTCGCGCCGGCCACTTCCACCGTTATTCAGGGAGGAAACCAGCAATTCACTTCGGTGGTCACCGGCACGTCCACCACGTCGGTAACTTGGTCGGTCTGCACCGCCGCCCCGAACGCCACTCCCGCTCCCACATGCAACACCGCCGCTCTAGGCGTAGTAAACCAAAACGGTCTTTACACCGCGCCGCTCACCATTCCGAGTCCCGACATCGTCCTGGTCGTCGCCACCAGCACCCAGAACGTAAACGATTTCGGCAGCGCCACCGTGACCATCGATTCCGGCGTGCGCGTGAAAGTAATTCCTGCAACGGACACTTGCACCGACGTCAATCCACCGGCATCAGCCACCATTCCGCCGCAAGGAACTTTCTCGATGTTCGCTTGCGTTACCGGCTCGCAGAACACCGCGGTCACCTGGTCCGTTAATGGCACCGCTGGCGGCGATGTCACCGACGGCTTCATCACTCCGGGCGGCGTCTACACCGCTCCTCCCACCGCTCCCGGCGCCATCACCATCACTGCCACCTCTCTCGCCGATCCCACCCAGAACGGCACTTTCGCCATCACGGTCGGTACCTCCGGCCTTCCCACGGTGAGCGCGCTCTCGCCACCCACGGCCGAACAGGGCTCTTTCTTCCAGGATGTCTATATCGAAGGCACCAACTTTTTCACCACCAGCAATGTGCTCGTCAATGGCAGCGTAGACGCCAACGAAGCCACCACTTTCATCAGCGCCACCACTCTGCGCGCGCGCATTTTCGCTCCGCTGCTCACCTCCACCGCGCCCATCGGCCTCAGCGTGCAATCGCAATGTCCTCCGGATTGCAGCACCTCGAACGTCATGAGTCTCAACGTAATCGCCGTCAGGCCCGGCCTGATTTCCGAATCGCCGGTCAACGTGCCGCAATCTTCTCCCGGCACCACCAGCGTTACGCTCACCGGCGGCTTCTATTCGCCGGCCACCTCGCTCACGTTCGGCGGAAATTCGCGGCCCGCCGCGATTCTGAGTAGCCGCCAGCTCAACGCCGTACTCTCGAGCTCCGATTTCACCGCCGCAGGATTAGTTCCCATCGAAGTGACCAACGCAGGCGTAGCCGCCGGCATGTCGCCCGACGCGTCCATCAATCTAGCGGTCTCCCCGCTCACCGGCATTCCCACCGCCGCCAATTCCACCATTCCAGTAGGCAATGGCCCGACAGCCATCGCAATCAACACCGCCACCGATACAGCGGTCGTGGTGAACACCGCCGACGGCACTGTAACTCTAGTCAACTTGCACACCGGCACGGCGTCATCGGCCATCGCCGTCGGCACCACTCCCACTGGCGTCGCCGTCGACAACTTGCTCGACGAAGCCGTCGTAGTAAACAGCGGCGACAATACATTCACCGTCGTGGATCTCGCCGCCGGCACCGCCGCTGCAGCCGTTCCGCTACCGGCGACGATGTTCGCTCCGTTCTCCGTCGGCATCAATCCGCTCACGCATCGCGGCGTAATCGCCAACGAATCCACGAACGTGGCCACCATCATCGACTTGACCACCAATCCCGCCTCGGTAATCCAGCAGGTAGGCGGCGCGTCAAATCCGGTGAGCACCGGCGCTACGCCGCAAATCGCCGTCGATCCGATTTTGAACTGGGCGGTAATCACTCCCGGAGGCGCCGGTACGATTTCTATCGTGGATCTCGGCCAACCCGCGAGTCAGGGCACTGGAATACGCAACCCCAATCTGGTCGCCACGCTGACTCTCACCACCACAACCAACGGCGTCGGCCTGAATACCGAAACTCACCAAGCCTTCTTCACCGATCCGGCGAACACCACCGTCACCACTTTCAGCATGCTCGATCAGTCCGTCACTACCATCAGCTATCAAAAATCGCAGATCGCCGCGGCCGTGAATCCGCTCACGAATCTCGGTCTCACCATCAATAATCTTGCCGGCCAGGCTGCCGTCTTCAACATCGGCACGCAGCAATTTGTTCAGACCATCACCGTCGGCAACAATCCGCAAGCCATCGCCATCGATCCGACCAGCGACGTGGCCGTCGTCGTCAACGAAAATGACAACGACGTCTCGCTAATTAATCTCGGCGCATTGCGCCCGCTGCAAATCACGGAGACCAGCGCCACCAGCACTCTCTCGTCCTCCACACCCATTTCCCTGACCGTGATTGGTGATGGATTCCTGCCCGGAGCCGTGGTCCGCTTCGACGGCACTCCGCTAACCACGTCAACCGTTCCGACGGCGTGTCCTGCTGCTCCCGTGTGCCGCGAATTGGTCGCCACCATTCCGGCAACAATGTTGACGTCCGCCCGGCGCTTCGTCGTCGACGTGCAAAATCCGGACACGACGATCTCGAACACCTCCTCGTTCTCGGTGATTCAACCAGTGACCGTCGGAAGTTCGCCGGTGGGCGTGGCCATCGACACTGATCTAGACGTCGCACTCGTCACCAACTCCGGCTCCAACGACATCTCGTTTGTGAATCTCACCGCCGGCACCGCCAGCGCCCCGCTCAGCGTCGGCACCACGCCAATTGGCGTCGCCACCATCCCGCGCCTGGGCCGCGCCATCGTCACCAATAGCGGCAGCAACGACGTCTCCATCATCGACGAGATCAATCAACTCGTTCTCGCCACGGTTCCCACCTGCAATTCCTGCCTTGGCCCCACGGGCGTAGCCATCAACCAGGACACCGCCCAGGCCGTAGTCGCCAACACGCTTTCGAATAACATCACCATCGTCGGCGTCGACACGCTCGCCGTCGGCTCCTCTCTCACCGTAGATCAAATGCCGCTCGCCGTCTCCATCGATCCGGTTCGCAATTACGCCGCGATCACCGCCGCGCCGCCGCCGCAATTCTCGCCCTCGAATACCGTCGATATCATCGATCTCAACACCAACGCGGTGCTCACGCGGCTCACCGGATTCGAAGATCCCACCGGCGCCGCCTACGATCCCAGCGCCGATCAATTCCTGATTACCGACAGCCTGAACAACAACGTAGTGGTCATCGATCCAGGCACTTTCGTGGCCACGCGCGTGCGCACCGGAATCAATCCCACTTCGCTCGATTACGATTTCCAGACCAGCACGCTGCTCACCGTAAATTCCGCCAGCAACACAATTTCGGTAACCGATTTGGTAAATCAAAAAGTCCAGGTAATCCTGGCTATTCCAGGCTCGCAGCAATTCTCAGTAGCCATCGACGACAAGCTCAGCATCGCCGTCGTCGTGGACCAAAATAATCAGCGAGTGCTGCTGGTGCCGCTGCCGCGTTGATCGAGCGCCGTAAAGTAGCGCCGGCGTCCCTGCCGGCATCTTACGAGCAAGAAAAAAACTTCGAGCACAGATCACGGACGGGGCGCAAAATTGTAGGGGCGGGTCTTTACGGCCCGCCCGGTTTGGCCTTGGGTGTTATTTTTCACCCCAGCGAGAAACGGACCCATGCGCCCGAAGCATCTCAGGGGATACCAGACCGCATCGCACTCCCAAGCAACACGCGCTAACGTCGTTGAATCCATTTGACCGGCCTCGAAAGCACCATATATAATCGCGGTTTTGCGACTAGCTCGATTTTCTCAATTGAAGGAGTTGGAACTAATGAAGATTCGAATCGCACTACCAGCCGTGCTGGCGCTCTTGATGACGTCAGTGGCTTGGGGCCAGGGCGGCGCAGCCGCTCCGGCGGCCGGTAAAGTGGCCGTGATCAATATTCAGTCGGCCATCACGGGGACCTCCGAAGGCAAGCAGGCCGCCGCGGAGTTGCAATCGCAATTTACGCCGCGACAGAACGAGCTCGACAATCTGCGCAAGCAGATCGACGATTTGCAGAATCGCCTGCGCAACGGCGCCACGACCCTCAGCGATGAGGAAAAGGCCCGTTTGCAGCGCCAGGGCGAATCCCTTACCCGCGTCTTCCAGCGCAAGCAGCAGGAAATGCAGGACGACGCCAACGACGCGCAGCGTGATGTGGTCGACCGCATCGGCCGCAAAATGCTCGAAGTGATCGACAAGTACTCGAAAGAGAACGGCTACTCGGTGGTCTTCGATATTTCCGCGCAAAACACGCCGGTAGTCTACGCTGCGAATCAGAACGACATTACACAGGACATCGTCAAGCTTTTCGATCAAGCCTATCCAGTGAAGGCCGCAGCGACGCCGCGTCCAGCAGCTCCCAAGCCGGCGCCGGCAGCCAAGCCGCAGCAGTAATTAACTG
>JABDFR010000032.1 GCA_013286465.1 Acidobacteriota bacterium
GAATGGTCAGGCTTGGAATCGTGATGGTTTGCGTCTTGGTGCCGCGGTATTTCGGCAAGAGCACCACAACCTGGTGCCCGGCTTCCACGAGCGCCGCGCTGAGCGCGCCAACCACATCGGCGAGGCCGCCGGTCTTCGAATACGGCACGCCCTCGGAAGCCACGAAAAGAATTTTCATCGCGCTCGCACCGGACGGAGAAGCTACCGGAGCGGTGCAGGTTCGTCAAGAAGAACCCTGCGGCTCAAGCACGGTGAAAATTGCTAAACTCGACGCCGCGATGACGCGACAAAAGCTGGGCCAACATTTTCTTTCCGATTTGAATTGGCGGAAAAGAATATTGCAGACGCTGAACGTCGCGCGCGGCGAAACCTGGCTGGAAATTGGCGCGGGGCATGGTGAAATGACCGAGCTGCTGGCGCGCGCTGGGGCCCGAGTGGTGGCCATTGAAACGGACTCGCAACTGGCGGAGGGCCTCGCCAAACATTCGGCCTCATGGGGAGACGTGCGAGTTGTTCCGGGGGATGTTTTGCAGCTCGATTTGCGCGCGTTGGCCCGCGACGGAGTCCGCGTTTACGGAAATTTGCCTTACTACATCACCTCGCCGATCCTGCGGCGCCTCTTCGCCCTCGCCGATCGCATCAAGTCGATCGACATCGTCATTCAATTGGAAGTTGCCGCGCGCATCGCCGCGCCGCCGGGCGGCCGCGAGCACGGATATCTCTCTGCGCTGTGCCAGTTCTACTCCAAGCCGGAAATCGTGCTGCGAATTCCGGCAGGCGCGTTTCGGCCACCGCCGGAAGTAACGTCCGCGCTGGTAAATATGACCATGCCCGGCGAGCGAGCAACATTGGAAATCAAGGATGAACCACGTTTTCTCGAGTTCCTGCAAACGTGCTTCGGCCAAAAAAGAAAAACGCTAAGAAATAATCTGCGCGGTCTGGCCAGCGGCCCAAGAATCGAAGCCGCGCTGCAAAAGTATCAAATCACGCCAAAAGCCCGCGCCGAAGAACTAACCCTGCAGCAATTTGCAGAAGTCTACGAGGCGATCCAGGTTGCGTAGCGGCGGGCTTTAGCCTGGCAGCTTTGCTTCGTGGCGCGATGGCAGCAGGCGAGAAAGATGCTGGACTGAAGCCTAACGCTAGGAAATTCGTTGCTAGTCTTCGGGTTCGAGGTGCTGCAGAACCGCCTGAAGGCGATCGGGGAAATCGGTCATCACCCCATCTACGCCGGCGTTAACCACCCGGCGCATCTGATCGGGTTTATTCGCCGTCCAAGTGGCCACTTGCAAGTCCGCCGCGTGAGCCTCGGCAATCAATTCCGGCGTGACCAGATCCGCGCGCGGGCAAAATTGACGAGCGCCCACTCCGATGGCCAGCTTCACAGAATCCGGATTCACTTCCTCGACGAGCAGTCCGGTCATCAGCGTGTTATCAAATTGCCGTAGGCCGTCAAGCGTGGACGGATCGAACGAAAGCAGCACCACGCGCGCTGCATCGCCCTTGCTCGTCAGTTCCGCGGCGAGTGAGTGATGCAGGTTCCAGGCGACTTCATATTTTATTTCGAGATAGAGAAGAATATCCGCCTCGCGGGCAAACGCGAGAACTTGCTCGAGCGTGGGGACGCGCTCGCCCATGTACGTGCGATCGAACCATTTCCCTGCATCGAGTTCGGAAATTTGCGCCAGCGTGAGATCGCGGATTGCGCCGCGCCCGTTGGTGGTTCGCTCCACAGTGGAATCATGAATCGCCACGAAGCGGGCATCGCGAGTCATGTGCAAATCGGTCTCGATAAATCGCGCCCCCAGTTCGACGGCGCGCCGAAACGCCACCATCGTATTTTCCGGCGCATGGCCGGAAGCGCCGCGATGCGCGATGACCCAAGGCTGTCGCATGTCCGCCTATCCTAACAGAATCACAGGTCCGGAAATTCCGCTAGCCGCGAATGTGCCATCAAGCGCACGTCGCGGCGGCTCCCCCGTAGCGCTGGCGTCCCCGCCGGCTCCTACGAGCGCAAATCTCGACAAGGGCGACACTCACGGGCGGGTCGCCGGTCAAAATTAATGGCATTGCTTTGGTCGTTCGCGCCGAAGGGCTGAGCGCAATTGCCGACTGTTGCGGTCGTGAGAGCCGGCGATACGCTAGAGCTACAAAGGCGGAGACCTGGCAAATCCTTTCGCATTTGGGGCAAGCCGCTACTGTCATTAGGCAGGGCCAGCGAGAGCCGACGCTGGAGTCCGAGGCGGACCCCGGAGTCCGACGAGGAAATACCCTGCAACGCACTCATTACAAGTAACTTATATAAAACTCTCCCGACCTCTCTAACCCCGCCTTTTGGCTCCCGAATTGCCAAACCCCTACACTACGATTCGCCAGTTGTGTCACCGGCGAGTCGCAAATCGCAGCAGATTTGGGCCGACGTCCCTACTTGGGAGGGCACGTGGCACTACTGGTTCTGCTAATTGTCGGAGTAGTGGTCAGCCAGACCTGGATCGAATGGCGCGATACGCGCCGCGGCTGGCACGTACCCGAATGGGCGAGCGGACTCGGACTCGCCGCGCTCGTAGCCACCCCACTCACAGCAACCGCCTCCTTCGCCTCCATGTGGTACCAAGATTCGCTCGGGCTGCTAGGTCGCGGCATTGGCGCCTGGTTCTGGTTCGAAATGGGCTTCGCTCTCTGCGCCATGGGCATCGTAGTAGCAGCCACGCGCCGCAAGAGACTTCGCACGCTGATGGTAATCGCCGGCGTTTTGACCATCGCGCTTTGGATCGGTCTCGCGCTCTCGACTTAGGATTTCAGGATCGATCAGCCGCATCGCGGATCGATTCGCTTCCTCCTCACATTTCAAAATCTAGTTTGCGGAATCGCTCGCGGCCGCTCGTGTTGTATCTCCCGCGCAGCAGCATCTTGCTCTGAACCGCAAAGCTCGCCATACTTGGGGTGATGAAGCGGGCATGGATCGTCCTCGCGGCCTGCGCCGTCCTAGCGGGCGGTGTGTGTGCGGATGAATTGCATCTAAAAGACGGCACTGTGCTGAATGGCACGATTGTCGGCTTCGATGAAAATTCGTTTAAAGTAAAAACAAATTACGGTTACGCGATCGTCCGCCGCGATCAGGTCGTCTCGATCGAAGTGCGCGACCCAGACGCCGACGCCAACGCCGCCAAGAAGCCCGATCCGAACGCCAAGCCGCCAGCACCCGCCCCAACCGGTTCGACTTTCCCATCCGCAAATGGAGCGCCCGCGACTCCGCCAGCGCCCCATCACCAATCGGCAGTAGTCTCGCCGACATCGGCGACAAATTCCGCGCCGCCGGGGGTCACCAGTTCAACCGCCGCAGCGAAAACAGAACCGGTGTATCAGCCATCCACCGGAAAGCCGAACCCTCCGGCGAATTCATCATCGGCGCCGATCAACGCGCCGGCGATAGTAAATGCCAACAACTCGCGTCCGCCTGCGGCCACCTATGGCGCTGAAGCAACTCCGCCGCCGGCCAGCATCAAGCCTACAAAAACCATGATGGAGCCGCCGAAAATGCGCTCCGCACCGGCCGCCGCAACCGCGAAGCCTCCCGCGATCGCCGCAAACGCGCCGGGTCCGACGCCAGCAGCTGCGACAGCCGCGGCGCTGCCTACAATTCCGAAGCCTGCGCCGCCCGAGCCGATTCGCGAATCGATCGACGGCAACACCTACACAAACGCCACTTACGGATTCCAAATGTTCCGTCCACCAGGATGGGACATCATCGCGGACGCGCGCACGACATTGCCCGGAGCGATCGCGGCACTCGGCACCAGCGATCAGACAACCTACCTGCTGATTGGCGCAAGCCCGTCGGCTGGCACGCTTGACGCCGATCTAAAAGCGTCCGACCGCAAGTTGAATGAAATGGTGGAGAACTATCGCCCGCTGGGCGACAAATCGTCGACAGTGTCAGGATTTCCAGCTGTGGAGCGGAAATTTCGCGGCGCGGTGGACGGCAAAGATTGGTCAGGAACGGTAGTTCTGATTCAGCGAGGAAAGATTCTTTACACGGTTTTCGGAATGACCTACGCGGGCACCGATCTGGTGCAAATCCAGGAAAACGTAATCCACCGCGCCATCACCAGCCTGAAATTCGCAAGGTAAGTCGGCGACGCGCCAGCGGGCCCGGCATTCGACTTCTCACAATCAAAACTCGCGCTTCGGCGGAGTCTGCTCCGCCCCGACGCGTCCGGTCGTGATATCCGCCTGGAAATAATTCTCCGCGCGAATCGGAGCGCCGGCGATGCGTCGAAGGATATTAAGTTGGCCGATGTGCGTTAATGTATCGGCCACCGCGCCTTGAAATAGCTTCTCCACAGGTGCCCCGACGGGCGCGCCCGAGGCCAGATAATCATCGAGTGCTTTGAGCGCCGCGAAAAATCGCGCGGTATCTTCATCCCAACTGCGCGGCTCGGAATCGTGCCAGGCGTGATTCCCTTTCGCGATTCCCAGCCCCCAGTCCATGAGGTCGCTCATGTGCGCCAGAATTTGCCCGGGCGTGCGCACACCCGGGGCCGCCTGAAATCCGGAAAAACTGGCGGGCGCCCCGCGTATGGCTTTGCCGCCGCGATACGCAAGCGTCGCTACTGTGTGGCGCAGGAGATCCAGTTTTTCGTTTGCGCTGTTTGCCATCATTGACCTCTAGAATTTTGTGACTTCGGAGAAATGAAAATCGCGGACTTTCATCGCGGGCACAACCATCTCGAATGACTCCTCGCCCGCCGCGCGCACCGGCACACCGAGCTTCTCCACGTTCGAGAGCAATGCGATCATGCTTTGATTGAATCGAAAATTGCGAATGCCGCCGGCGATGCGGCCGTTTTCGATCAGGAAGGTGCCGTCGCGCGTCATGCCGGTGAGAATTTTTTGATAGGGATCCACTTCGCGAATGTACCAGAGCCGCGTGACCAGCACGCCGCGCTCGGTGGAGCGAACCATTTCATCCACGGTGGCCGTGCCGCCGGCAAAAACGAGATTCATGGGCGCTTCGCCGTATTCATTGGGCAGCGAGAAGCCGTGCCCGGTCGGCTTGGCTTTCATTTTCCTGGCGCTGGCACGCGAGTAAACCAGATTCCGCGGCACGCCGTGATCTACCAGATGCACTTTCTCGCGCGGCATGCCTTCGCCATCATAGGGCGCGCCGAGCTGCAAGGGATGATAGACGTCATCCCAAATGGAAATATTTTCGCCGAAGAGCTTTTTGCCCATGCGGCCGGTAAATACCGAGCGCTGATCGCGCACCGCCGTAGCCGCGAAATCGTAAAAGAGAAAGCCGACAAGATCGAGCACTGCCGGCGGCTCGAGAATCACGGTGTAATGCCCTGCCGGAATTTCCAGCGGCGCGCGTGAGGCGATCGATTTCTCACTCGCGGATTCCGCCAGCGCCTCGGGATCGATGTCGGTCAAGTTCGCCGAACTGGCCTTGGCCCAACCTGAAGAATCCTTCTCGAGAATCGTAATCGAGAATTCCGCGCGCGTCTGCTCGTAGTGCGCAAAAAGCCCGCGTGAATTCGCCAGCACGGATTCAGACAAGCCAGTCGAAAAAATTCCCGCCGCAGTCTGCTTCGTAGTCGTTGCGTTCGAGCAGACTCGCGCGACAGCTCGCGCGCGGTCCGCCGCGGTCGCCGCCGCGGTCATGGGATAAAATCGCCGCACTTTCTGGTATTTCTGCTGTCGCGGCATCGGCAACAAATTCGGATCCTTCCGCTGCACGCGCGCCAAACTCGACGCCGCCTCCACCACCCGCCGCAGCGACGCTTCATCCGTCTTGTTGGTCACCGCCCGCGCCGTGCAGCCGTCGAAAACCACGCGCACCGACAGAGCGAGGTTTTGCTCGGCAACATGCTGGTGAATGGTGTTGTTGGCGAAGCGGGTCAGCGCGTCGCTGACCGCGCCGATCTCGACTTCGGTCTCATCGGCATCGCTCAGCTTGAAAACGCGGCCGGCAAGCTCTCGCAGCTCAGTCAGCCCCACGCGAAAATCAGCGGACGGATGCGAATGATACGCGGCGCTCGCGGCTCGAGCAGATTTCTTCGATTTGCGCGCGGCAGCCATTTATTTTGCGAAAGCCACTCCGATTTTCACATTTCGAAAGCGCGAAGGCGCTGCTCCGTGGCCCGTTCCCATGACTTGCTGGGGCTGGCCCTTCCCGCAATTCGGCGTGCCCCAAAGCGTCCAAAATTCGCGCGAGCAAATCGCGTCGCAACTGTTCCAGAATTCGGTGGTGATGCCGCTATAGCTCGGATTCTTGATCATGCGGCCTTTTTTGCCGCCTTTGATCTCCCAGCCGATTTCCGTCGAAAACTGAAAATGGTAGCGGCGGTCGTCGATCGACCACGAGCGATTCGTCTCCATCAGGACCGCGTCGTCGGTATCAGCGATCAGGTCGTCATATTTCCAGGTTCCGGGCTGCAAGCTCACATTGGTCATGCGAATAATCGGCAGGCGATTCCAACTTTCGGTGCGCATCGTCCCGCCCGAGCGTTTCTCGCCGATCTCCGCGGCGCTCTCGCGATTGCTCAAATAACCGGTAAAAAGCCCATTCGAAATAATCGGAGTGCATTGCGCGGGAACGCCTTCATCGTCATAGCCAAAAGTGCCAAGCCCCGGCCCATGCTCGAGCCGCGCGTCCGCCACCACGTCCACAATCTCCGAGCCATAGCGAAGTTTGCGCAGCTTATCGACGGTCAGAAAACTCATGCCCGCAAAATTCGCTTCTTGCCCGAGCACGCGATCGAGTTCGATGGGATGCCCGATCGATTCGTGAATCTGCAATCCAAGTTGCGCGCTTTCCAGAATAATCGTGCTGGCGCCTTCGGGACACTGCAGCGCCGAATGAAGCGCCACGGATTCTTCCCCTACGCGCCCGGCATTCGCGACCAGATCGAGCGACTCGACCAACTCGTAGCCGCTCTCCATATGCTGCCCGCCAAAACTATTAGGATACGAGCGTTTCTGAATTTCTTTCTCAGCGAAACTGGTAGCCACGATCCCCGCGCCCGAAAGCATCTTCACTTGATGGATTGCGGAGCCGATGCTCGAAGCGAAAAACTGCTCGATGCGCCGAAACGACATGGACCCTTCGGCCAGAGTGACGCCTTTGACGCGCCGCATTTCCTTGTCGGCAGCCAGAAGCAAGTCGATCTGCCGCTCGACCGGAATGCGGAACGGATCCTTGATGAAGGGACTTTGCCAGGTGTCAACGTACGCCTGCTCGGAAGCGAGAACCACATTGTGCGTCTTCGCCAGCGCCGAAGCCTTCGCGATCGAAACCGCTTCTGCAGCGCAGGCCTGCACACCTTCGCGCGTAAGACGATCGGTAGCAGCAAATCCCCAGGCTCCACTGGCGATTACGCGCACACCAATACCGAGAGATTCGCTCTCGACCACGGTTCCAACCGCTCCATTTTTTGTGGAAATATCGCGCTGGCGAATGTCCATCACCCGCGCATCGGCATAAGTCGCGCCGCGCACGAGCGCCGTTCCAACCGCGATGTGAGCCCAATCATTCATGCTGGTTGCGGCAGGATTTCGCACTCCCGCCGCGTGAGTATGCGCAGATTCCGACTGGAAGAATCCTAGGTGCCTTCGTCCCAGGACGCGAGATAGTGTTCCTGCTCCGCCGTAAGCTTATCGAGCTGAAAGCCCATCGATTCGAGTTTCAATTTCGCAATCTGCCGGTCCAGCACTTCAGGCACAGGATAAACTTGCTTGCCCATTTCGCTGGCATGCTTGATCAAATGATCGACCGAAAGCGCCTGGTTCGCGAAGCTCATATCCATCACGGCAGCCGGGTGTCCTTCGGCTGCGGCCAGATTGATCAAGCGGCCATCGCCCAGCAGATAAATTTTGCGGCCGTCGCGCATCACGTATTCGTCGACCATTACGCGCGCCTGCTTCTTCGAACTCGATAGTTTTTCCAGCGCCGCGATATCGATCTCCACGTTGAAGTGGCCCGAATTGCACATCACCGCGCCATCCTTCATGTTCTCGAAATGTTCCGCAGCCAAAACCGATTTATTTCCGGTGACGGTAACAAAAATGTCGCCGATCTTCGCGGCTTCGGCCATGGGCATCACGCGGAATCCATCCATCACCGCTTCAATCGCCCGCGTCGGATTAATCTCGGTGACGATCACGTCAGCGCCAAGCCCCTTGGCCCGCATTGCCACGCCGCGCCCGCACCAGCCGTAGCCCGCGATCACTACACGCAGACCCGCAACCAACAAATTGGTGGCGCGAATAATTCCGTCCAGCGTCGATTGACCGGTTCCGTAGCGATTATCAAAAAGATGCTTCGTCAAAGCATCATTCACCGCAATAATCGGATACTTCAGCGTACCGTCTTTCGCCATGGCCCGCAGCCGAATCACTCCGGTAGTAGTCTCCTCAGTGCCGCCAATCACGTTCTTCACCAAGTCCGTACGCTTGGTAAGAAGTTGCGTCACCAAGTCCGCGCCATCATCCAGCGTAATCTGCGGCAAATGATCGAGCGCCGCGCTGATGTGCGCATAATAAGTGGCGTTGTCCTCGCCCTTGATCGCAAAAGTCGGAATTCCGTAGTCCTTCACCAACGAAGCCGCCACATCATCCTGCGTAGAAAGCGGATTCGAAGCGCAAAGCACCACGTCCGCCCCGCCATCGCGCAATGTGATCGCCAGATTCGCCGTCTCGCTCGTCACGTGCAAGCAAGCCGACATGCGAATACCCTTCAGCGGCTGATCCTTAATGAATTGCTTGCGAATAATCTGCAGCACGGGCATGTGCTGATTCGCCCATTCGATGCGCCGCTTCCCTACTCCCGCGAGCGCGATATCCTTGACGTCACCGGACACTTTGGATGCTGTTTCCACGGAATGCTCTCCTAAATTGTCTTCGCGAAGGGATTAGCTGCGTGACACCGCGACGGCACCCGAGCCAACCTCGCTCCGGATTTTCGCAGCCTTGTCGGTGCGTTCCCAGGTAAAACCGGCTTCGTTGCGTCCAAAGTGACCATAGGCTGCCGTCGGACGATAAATTGGCCGCCGCAGATCGAGCGTTTCGATAATTCCCGCCGGCGTCAATTTGAAGTTCGCGCGAATCAACTCGGTGATTTGCGGATCGGAAATTACGCCGGTGCCAAACGTATCGACCATCACGGAAACCGGCTCGGCCACGCCGATCGCGTATGCGATCTGCACTTCGAGCTTCGTCGCCACGCCCGCCGCCACCAAATTTTTCGCCACGTAGCGCGCCATGTAGCAAGCCGAGCGGTCCACCTTCGTTGGATCTTTGCCCGAAAGCGCCCCGCCGCCATGACGGCTGTATCCGCCATAAGTATCGACAATAATCTTGCGGCCCGTTAATCCCGCATCGCCCATCGGCCCGCCGACCACGAATCGGCCGGTAGGATTGATGTGAATTTTCGTCTTCGCGTCAAGCATCTCGCGCGGCACAATCGGCTTGATCACCTGCTCGGTGATCGACTTGCGCAATTCTTCGTTGGAAATCGAGTCGCCATGCTGCGTTGAAACCACCACACAATCGACGCGCACGGGGCGACCCTTCACATATTCCACAGTAACTTGGGTTTTTCCATCAGGACGGAGACCTTTAACCTGATCCTTCTTACGTACTTCCGAGAGGCGCCGTGCCAGCAAATGTGCAAGCTGGATCGGCATAGGCATCAATTCCGGCGTTTCATCGCAAGCAAAACCAAACATCAAGCCCTGATCGCCCGCGCCGCCGGTGTCCACGCCCTGCGCGATATCCGGCGACTGCTTCTTGATCGACGAAATCACCCCGCAAGTATCGGCATCGAATCCATATTTCGCGCGCGTATAGCCAACATCGCGAATCACTTCGCGCGCCACGTCGGCAAAATCCACATAACCGGTGGTGGTGATTTCGCCCGCAACGACCACCAGGCCAGTGGTAACCAGCGTTTCGCAGGCGACCCGGCCCTTCGGGTCCTGCTTCATCACTTCGTCAAGAATCGCATCGGAAATCTGGTCGGCGATTTTATCGGGGTGACCTTCGGTCACGGACTCCGAGGTAAACAGGTAGCGCTCTTCAGAAGATGTCAAAAGACTGTCCTCCCGGGGACTGAATTACGAAAGTGAAGCCCAAGCCGCATTTTCGCAGGGGGAATGCGAAAAATTGAAAGTAGCATGCGCCCCAAACACTGTCAACGCTTTGCGCCGAAACGGGTTATTAGCCGCTTAAACGGCGATTTTCGCTGCTGAAATGCTGCTTCCGGCTACTTGGCGCTACTCCGCTGCCCCGGCTGCCGCTCCGTTTCCGCCCGTTCGCCGGTACATCAGGAACGCGTGAATGAAATCGTCCAGGTCGCCATTGAGCACTTTTTCCACATCCCCGCGCTCAACTTTCGTCCGGTGATCCTTAATAATCTGATAAGGCTGCAAAGTGTAAGTGCGCACCTGGCTCCCGAAACTGATCTCGCTCTTCGAGTCCTCGAGTTTCTGAGCCACCCCGCGCCTCTTCTCAAGCTCAAGCTCGTAGAGCTTCGAGCGCAGAAACTTCATGGCCAACTCGCGATTCTTATGCTGGCTCCGTTCATTCTGGCACTGGACCACGGTTCCGGTAGGCAAGTGAGTAAATCGCACCGCAGTCTCCACCTTATTGACGTTCTGACCGCCATGCCCGCCCGCGCGGAAGGTATCGATGCGCAAATCTTCTGGCTTGATGATCACCTCAATGCGGTCATCAATTTCCGGGATGACGAAAACTGACGCAAACGAAGTATGCCGCCGTGCCGCCTGATCGAAAGGCGAAATGCGAATCAAACGGTGCACGCCCGTCTCGCCCGTAAGCAATCCGAAGGCATTCTCGCCCTCGAAGCGCAAAGTAGCCGATTTAATTCCGGCCTCTTCCCCCGGCGTCGAATCCATCAGCGTGACGCTAATCTTGTGCGCCTCCGCCCAACGCATATACATGCGCATCAACATCTCCGCCCAGTCTTGCGATTCGGTCCCGCCGGCCCCAGGCTTGATGGTCATGATCGCGTTCATAGCGTCCGTCTCGCCCGAAAGCAAAGTTTTCGTCTCGACGTCCGCAACATAGGTATCCGCAGTTATCAATTCCGCCGCAACATCGTTCAACAAAGAGTCGCGCTGCTCCGCATTCGACTCTTCTTTCGCCAAATTAAAATAAGTCTCAATATCGCTGAGCATGCGTGCGAGTTTTTCGTCCGCGGTCAGGCGTTCCTCAAGCTGCTTGCGCTCCTGCAGTACAGCCTGCGCCTGTTCCTGGTTGCCCCAGAAATCAGGCTGATTGGTTTTGTCTTCGAGAATGGTTAATCGCTGGCGGTTAGCGGAAACGTCAAAGATAGCGCCGCACCAGCTCGATGCGAGTGCTGAGCTCGGCGAAGCGCTGCTGCAAGTCTTCAATATGTTCAGCCACGAAAATTCCTCTGCGAACAGTTTACATTCAATCGCGCGCAGATGATAGAAGTAGCGTCGGCAGCTCTGCCGGCATCTTACGACCTCGATTGCAGTCAATGGCAGCAATCGAGGACGGACTACAAGAGCTCGTCGAAGCTACATTCCCAGTCCGTCCTCGATCACTGCCCTTCCGCAAATTCGCCGTCGTAAGATGCCGGCAGAGACGCCGGCGCTACTTGGCTAATCGACCGTGATGCGCTCCGCGGCGATACTGCCCTGAATATGCGCCAGCAGATTTCCGTTCGTATCAAACTGATCGATCGTAAATGTGCCGGTGTAGCTGTTTCCACCATGCCCTACCGTCACCTGTTCCTTGATGTTGGCGGGCCCAATCAACGTCGCCCCCGTTGGATCCCATGACAGCCCAAAGTGATTCAGCTTGAACGAAGACCGGCTCGTCTGCCGCCAAACTCCCAAGCGGAAATTGCCGGTAATCGGCGGCCGGCCCGAATTCGTAATCTCGGTACCGTCGGCGTGCCAGACGGTATAGCCCTGATCGATGAGTGTGCCATCCGGAATTCCGCTGCTTCCTTCCGATGTGAAAGTGAATTTCCACATGCCCACGATCCCGGCTCCGCCCTCGAACTCGCCCTGCGGTTCTTGCCCCGAATTCACAACTTGCGAAGGCTTGCCCGACTCACCGCCCGCCTGACTCGACTTTTTCTCTGGCCGAACCGGCGCGGCAGGCACGCTTCCATTGTAAAAACCGCAGCCTGTTACGGCCGCCCCTGTTCCCGGAAAAGCAGAAATGCCCGCCGCAAAGGCATTCAGTTTTGCGGATTGCGCGTTCACTCCCTGAGCAAAGCAAAGAAAAACCGCCGCAGCCACCAGCCACGAACCTCGCACGACCATTTTGCTTATCATGTTTTTAGTCTCCTCCTCGAATCGATGGATTCGAGCGGCCCTTATCGCGCAACGCCCGCGCGGCCTCAATGCAAACTGATTCACTCTCTGTACATTCTTCAAACACTGTGTAAGTTATTGCGGATACGGCCTCTAGCGGCGTCGCCGGCATCCTCGTTAGAGTTCTAGTTCTATACTTGACTGCCCTTGAAACAGGCTTCACAATTCCGCCATCGCGTTCCCCGCGCATTTCCAGGGCTTTCGCACATGGATTCGAGCACCGCACACAGCGCTTCGTTCGGTCCCTACGCCCTCGACGCTCGCTCTGGCGAGCTGCGCAAATTCGGCGTACGCGTGAAGATGGGCGAGCAGCCCTTCCAAATCCTCCTCATGCTGCTCGAAAATCCTGGCGAAATGGTCTCGCGCGAGCAGCTCCGCGCAAAACTTTGGGTCGACGACACCTTCGTTGACTTCGATCACGGCCTGAACTCCGCTGTCTAGCGCCTGCGCGACTGCCTCTCCGATACCGCCGAAAAGCCGCTCTGGATCGAAACAATACCCCGCCGGGGTTATCGCTTCATTGGCCGGGCGGAGTGGTCGTCCGGTTCACCCACCCCATTCCCACGAAATGGCGAAAGGGCGGCAGGAGCCGTAAGAACCGACGAGTTCCAGAGCGAGCATTCCACCCAACAAGCGGACACGCACGGACGCACGTCAGGCTCGAGGTGGGTTTACTTCGCGGTAGCTGCGCTGATTCTGGTGCCCATCCTCATCGCCGGAATCCGAATGTTTTTGAATCACGAAGCGGTCGCTCCATTCGCGCACTTTTCGGCCACCAAACTGACGAACTCGGGCAACGTCAGCGAGACGGCGATCTCCGCAGACGGACGCTACGTTCTGAACGTTGTCCACGACAAGGCTCGCGTGAGCCTGTGGCTCCTCAACGTCCGCACCGGCAGCAACACTCAAATCAGCCCGCCTGAGGCGCGTCCCGTCGCGAACCCGGAATTTTCGCCCGACGGGGACTACGTCTATTTTCGCCGTGGCAACGATTCGACCGAGCAATTCTGGGATCTTTACCGCGTTCCGGTGCTCGGCGGCGCGGCGCAAAACGTCATCCACGATGTGGATGGAGGCCCGGCATTTTCGCCGGGAGATCCCAATCACGTCGTATTTATCCGACTCAACGACCCGGAAGTCACCAAATACTATCTTCTTAGCGCCGATCTCGACGGCAGCAACGAAAAGGTCCTGGTCGACGAGAAAGTGGTGCCCGCCAAGGCTCTCTCCTGGTCACCCGACGCCAAATACCTAGCCGATGTGATTTATACAAAGGATGGGGGAAGCACGACGTTGCGGACCTTCGACCTCGCCGCCAAAAAATGGCGCACCCTGGCAGAATTCAAAGACCGCGACATCCCCGCAGTGAACTGGGCACCCGATGGACGCGGCCTCTATGTGTGTTTCAGATTGCGTACCGCGCCGTCGAACGTCGCGCAAATCGGCTACGTATCATTTCCGCGCGGCGAATTTCATGAAGTGACCAACGATTTGAACGGCTATTTCGGAGTTCACATCTCGAAGGATGGCAAATTCATCGCCACGCGGCAGACTCAGGTTTCTGTCAGTATCCTGCTGCAAGCCTCAGATGCCGTGAAGGCGAGCGCGCGCGTGCCGCTGCCCCCTCAAGAATTGATCGTTGGGTTCGACTGGGCCAGCGATTCGGAAATTCTGGTCGCCGGCAGTCACGCTGTCCGCCGCCTGAATCTGGATGGTTCCGGTGAAACAACGCTTACCAGCGATCCTAACGCTGAGGTTTTCGACGTCGTGAACTGCGGACGCCACATCCTGGTCCCTTGGCGATTCAAGAACAACATCAACCAAGTGAACATCTGGCGTATGGACCCAGATGGCGAAAACCTCATGCAGCTCACTCATGGTCCAGCCGATTTGTCGGCCGACTGTTCGCCCGACGGTAACTTTGTTTACTATTTCGATTTCGCGGATGCCATGTGGACAATGCGAATTCCCATTGACGGAGGAACACCGGAGAAACTTCGTCTAGGTCAAGACAATCGTGCCGTCGTGGGACAGTATGGCTTCGGGATTTCTCGTGATGGCCGCTGGATGGCGACCGGTAGCTTTCGTGCTGCAGGACCATCGCAACTGCGAATTCACGTCCTGGGTCTCGGTGAGAACGCCGCTGCGCCGGAACGTTCTTTCATTAGGGATCCGCGCTTCATGAAGATGCTGCGCATGACTCCGGACGGACGATTCGTCACGTTCGTGATCAACGACCAGGGATCGAAGATGCTCTGGGCTCAGCCTGTGGACGGCGGCGCAGGTCACCCGCTCACGGAGGGCAGCGAGGACGATTTATGGGACTATCGGTGGTCGCCAGACGCAAAGACTTTGGCAGTGGAGCGGATCCATTGGCAGGTAGATGCGGTCTTGCTGCAAGATTCAAAGTAGCGCCGGCGTCCCTGCCGGCATCTTACGACCTCGAGCTCAACCAAAGGCAAAAATCACGCGCGGACGAAACCAGCCCCATTACGCGAGACCGGTTCACATCACCGCAGCTATTCCTGCCGGGACTCAGCACCGCCTTCATTGACTCCCCTCAAGCGTTCACCCTAAGATGATTCGCAAATGGGAGAATCCGGATCATTCCTTGGGAAGACGGTCTCCCGCTACCAGATCCTGGAAAAGCTTGGCGGTGGCGGAATGGGTGTCGTCTACAAAGCCGAAGACACCCGCCTGCGCCGTTTCGTGGCCTTGAAATTTTTGCCTGAAGAAGGCTGCAGCGACCGCGATGCGCTCAAGCGATTTGAGGGCGAGGCGCGCGCAGCTTCCGCCCTGAATCATCCGAATATCTGCACCATCTACGAAATTGATGAGCACGAAGGCCAGCCATTCATCGCCATGGAATTCCTCGACGGCGAGACGCTACAGAACGTTCTCGCCGATAGCCAGCTCGAGTTCCCGCGAGCGCTACAAATCGCGCTCGAAGTTTCCGACGCGATCGCCGCGGCACATGCGCAAGGCATCATTCACCGCGATCTAAAACCCGCCAATATTTTCATCACCCGCCGCGGACACGCCAAGGTCCTCGACTTCGGCCTGGCCAAGATGGAAGTCCGCGTCGCGGCGGCCGATGCCGCGGGCAAGACCCAGTCGGTCAACCCACTCACAGAGGCCGGCGTAATTCTCGGTACGGTTGCCTACATGTCACCGGAACAAACGCACGGTGAAATCCTCGACGCTCGCTCCGATATTTTCTCACTCGGCGTGGTGTTCTACGAAGTCTTCGGCAGGCAGCATCCCTTCCGCGGCGCGAGCACTCTGGCCTCCATGCACGAAATCGCCACCACCAATCCTCCACCTCTGCGCGTTCTCCGGCCGGAACTCCCGCAGGAACTCGACGTAATCATCCAGCGCGCATTGGCGAAGGATAAGCATCGGCGTTACGCCTCGGGGTCCGAGCTGTTGCTCGCCTTGCGCGAAATTTATGACTCAGGGATCTCCAGCTCGTCCGCGTTGGGAGTCTATCCGGCTGCAATGGAAGAGACTTCCGAGCCCGAAGCGTTATTTGGCCGTGAAGCACAGATTTCGAAACTCGATGAAGCGCTCCGTCAAGCAGCTGCCGGCTCGGGCAAAATGATTTTTGTTACCGGCGAGCCTGGCATCGGAAAGACCGCGCTCACCGATCTGTTCCTTTCCCGCGCCGCACGCGAACTTCCCGGCCTGCTAGTGAGCCGCGGCCGCTGCGTCGAGCAGTACGGCCCCGGCGAAGCTTATCTTCCTTTCCTCGATGCGCTCGGCGCGCTGCTGACTCACCCCGGCCGCGAGCGCGTCGCTGTTGTACTGCGCACCTATGGGCCCACGTGGTCGCTGCAATTTCCCGCCGCCGCAGATTCCACCAGCACGCTCGAACAATTGCAACGCGAGACCATTGGTGCCAGCAAGGAGCGCATGCTTCGCGAAATGGGCGACGCTCTGGAAGCTTTAGCTTCTGCTTCGCCGGTCGTCCTGCTCCTCGAGGATTTACATTGGGCGGACCCCTCGAGCGTCGATCTGCTTCGGCATCTCGGCCACCGTGTCGCTCGCCAGCGACTGCTCGTCATAGGCACGTATCGCTCCGCTGAAGTTGAAAGCAGCAACCACCCGTTGAAACGCTACAAGCTCGAGATGCAAGCGCACAATCTGTGCGAAGAAATCGCACTGAGCTTACTGAAGGAAGAGCATGTCACCGGATATTTAAATGCCCGCTTCGCTCCCAATAATTTTCCAGCGGAGTTGGCCGCGCTCATCCAGCGCAAAACGGAAGGCCATCCCCTCTTCGTGACCGGGCTGTTGCAATTCCTGAGCGAGCGAGGCGACATCCGCCGCGCGGACAATCTCTGGTCGCTGGCGCGCCCGCTTTCCGAAATGGATCTCGAGGTGCCGGAAAGCGTGCGCAGTATGATCCTGAAGAAAATGGAGGCGCTCAGCGAAGACGATCGCCGCGCACTCCAGTACGCCAGCATCGAAGGCGAGGAATTCACTTCCACGGTGCTCGCGAATCTGCTCGCGGTGGACGAAGTGGCCCTCGAAGAGCGCCTGGATCGCCTCGGCAAAATCCATCGCTGGGTACAGAGCCTCGGCGAAGAAGAATTTCCGGACGGCTCATTGGCCACGCGCTATCGCTTCTCCCACGCGCTCTACCACAACGTTCTCTACGGAGAACTGGTCAGCAAGCGGCGCATCGCGCTGCATCGCCAGGCCGGCGAGCGCCTAGCCGAACATTACCGCGGCGAAGCTCCGCGCGTTGCCGCTCAGCTCGCCGTGCATTTCGAACGCGGCCGCGATTTCCCGCGCGCGATTGCCTGCCTCATCGAAGCTGGTGACAACGCCACTCACAAATACGCGAATTCCGAAGCGGAAGCCCATTTTTCACATGCCCTCACGCTGGTTGAGAAACTTCCTCCCGCGGACCAGTTGCAGCAGTATCTGGTTCTCTTTCGGAAGCGAGGCAATGTCAATTTTGCGCTCAGCCGGTTCGATCTCTCGGCCGCGGATTATCGCAGCATGCTCGAACGAGCGCGCGAGGCCGGATCACCCGCACTCGAATGCGCGGCCCTGATCGCGCTCTCAGGCGCGCTTTTTTGGGCGCACAAGATGGACGAAATGCCCCTCAGGACTGACGAAGCCCTAGAGGCGGCCGATCGCGCGGGCAGCTCCGCGCTGCGCCTCGAAACCAGCATGCTGATTGGCTTGAAGCATCTCTGCTACGGGGAATTGAGTAATGCCGCCGAGCTCATGGAGGAGAATATTCGCAGCGCTCGAGCCCGCAATCACAAACCGGCCTTGCTCGGTTCGCTCGCGTGGCGCGGAGCGCTCCATTTCTTCCAGTCGGAATACGCACTCGCGGAAACCATGCTGACGGAAACGTACGACCTAGCTTCCGAGATACGCGATGGCTTTTCTCTGCTGGTTTCACTTTTTTTCCTGGGACTTTCGCGCGGCAATCTCGGCCGGATGTCTGAGGCTCGAGACACCTTAAACCAAGCGATCGCGATGGCGCGAAAGAACGGCGATCGATTCTGGTTTCCGCGACTGCCCAATTGCATCGGATGGATTCATCGCGAGCTGGGCGATTTCAGCGGCGCTTTCGAACATGATCGCCACGGCGTGGAAGTCGCGCGGGAGCATCACGTGATGGAGGCGGAAGCCAATTCGCTCATCAATGTGGGCATTGATTACGCGCACGAACACGCCAACGAGAAATCCGTCGCGGCGTTTCAACAGGTCGAGGACATATTTCATCGCGACGCCTGGTTTCGCTGGCGCTACAACACTCGCCACCTGGCGGCGCGCTCCGAGCATTGCCTGTCGCAAGGTGATCTGGCAGGTGCTACTGAATATGCGAGCCGGTTGTTCGATACGGCGAGCGAGTTCAAGGCGCGCAAGTATGTGGCCGTAGCGCACAAGCTACAAGCCGAAATCGCCCTCGCGCGAGGCGCAACCGCCGAAGCCCGAACGAAACTCCATTCGGCGCTTGAAGTCCTTCGCAGTTATCCGGTTCCGGTCCTCGAATGGAAAGTGCTAGCCACCCTCGGCCGTTGGCATCGCGCCGAAAACGATCTAGCCCACGCCCGCGAGGCCTTTTCGCGATCGGCCGCGATCATTCAACAAATTGCCGCCAATGCCCCCGACGAAAACCTGCGCGCCACTTTCCTCAAATCCATCGAAGCCCGCGAAGTTCTCGCAGGCGCCGCCCAATAGCTTTTAGACTGGGAGTCTCGGCAGGACCTGCTCGTACACGCGAACTACAACACATCAATCGGCAACCGGAGTGCGTCGATATAGATGCTCTTCGCCTCAATCGAGAGATGCCGGCAGAGACGCCGGCGCTACTTTTTACGCTTCGAACTTCGGCGTTTATCTGCGGAAGGTGTGCTCTCGGAATCGTCGGGGTCAATCCGCTTCATCATGCCCACTCGAATCATCAACGCAATCGACGCGAATAAGCTGAGCCAAGCAATCCAATCGCCCCAGCGCACGTATAGCGTCCGATCGCTGCGAAATTCGTATGGCGCATCCAACTGCCCGCGAACATCCGTCTCTAATGCCGCGACCGTGCGTCCGTAAGGATCGATATCCACGGTGTAACCATTATTCGTATCGCGCAGCAACCATCGGCGGCTTTCCACTGCGCGCACTCGCGCCATCATCAAATGCTGCCTTGGCGCCGCTGCGCGGCCGAACCACCCATCATTTGAAATGTTGACGAGCAGCTCCGCTCCGTTCGCCGCAAAATGCCGCACCTCATTCGGAAAAATCGCCTCATAGCAAATAAACGTGCCAAATTTCCCGCCGGGCAATTCCCCAACGCTATAAGTCGTTCCCGGAGTGAAATCCGAAATGTCCGCGGTCAATCGCCCAGCAAAGGTCAAGTACTGCCGCAGCGGCACGTACTCGCCAAAAGGCACCAAATGAATTTTGTCGTAAGTGAAAATCCGCTGCCCAAGTGGATTCAAAAGCGTAGCGCTATTGGTCGCCTGCCACTGCTTGTCCGGCGTTTTTCGCCAATCCACAATCCCAACCAGAAACTCATCCGCCGATTCGCGCGCAATCCGCTGCGCCCGCTCTGCGAATTTCGGCTCGCTGAAGCTGAATGGCGCGGGAACTTCGGGCCAAACCACCAACCCAGGCGCCCGCTTCGCAGCATCCACGCTGATTTTCTCCAGCTCATCCATTTCCGCCGCATGCTGATCCAGCCAATTCGCCGGATAACTTTCCGACACCGGAAAATTCGTCTGCACCAAATGCGCCACATACCGCGGCGCCTGCGTCGGCACGAAATGCGGACCGACAATCGCAAAAATAATCAACGCCACGGTTGCAATCGCCAAAGACACGGACGCGCGCCGGTCGCGGCTGTAAATCACCCAAGCCAGCAAAGCGTTAAACGCCCCAATCAAAAACGACAATCCATAAATTCCCGTCAGCGAAGTAATCTGCAAAAACGCCAAATTCCCAGTAGCCGCATACCCGCTCAAATTCCACGAAAACGCAATAATCGGCAAATGCGTGCGAATAAATTCCAGCGTAAGCCAAAGAAATGGCGCCAACAAAAACGCCGCCCCAACGCGCCGCCGGCTCACAAACGCCAGCCCCGTAGTGAAAATCATCATGTGAAACCCGCCGGTAATCCCGATCAGCGACAAAATTCCAAAGCTCTGCCAACCCGGCACATTCCCATAGTCGCGAATCACCACGTAAATCCAGGTAAGCGAAACATAGAAGAAATACCCATGCAGAAATCCAACCATCATCGCGTCGGCCACACTCGCCCCCACCGACGCCAAAATCAAAAGCGCCACCGCAACCCAAGCCAGCAACGGCATATTGTAGTTGGGAAAACTAAAGGCGAGCGCGAGCCCGGAAGCGAGGCCCAGCAGCAATCTCAAAGGCCGCGAAAGTTTCATTCAGCGTTTGATTATAGGTTTAAATCCGGCCTGAGCCAGCGCTGCTTTCGCTTTTTCGGCCGCCGGGCCTTCGGGGTACGGTCCCACCTGCACGCGGAATAGGCGGTCGTTCGTGGCCGTCAGGACAAACGAGGGAAAATGTTTCTGCTGCGCGGCATCGGCCATCGCCAGCGCGTCAGCTTCTTTCGTGAGCGCTGCAAGCTGAAACACCACCGATCCGCGCGGAATTCGTGGTGCCTGAAATCGCCGCAACTCGGCGGAGTTCGCAACCACCGGCTGTGCCGTCGCAGCGGGAGTAGGCGCGGGCGTCGGCGGCGAATCCGCCGGACGATGCGTAGAAGTCACGCGACCCGAAGTAGCCGGCGCAGGCGCGGCTGCAGCAGGCGACGGATCAAGTTTGTTCGGATCCTTGCCCTTCGAATAAAAATCCCATTCGCTATTCGCAGTTTTCTCTGCACCGTCGGAATTTTCAGCTTTCGCGTCGGCATTCCGATTCGCGGACAGACGACTCGAATCCGCCGAAGCGTGCAGCGGCATGGGCATGCCCGATTGCGTGCGCCCCATCACATAACCAAGCGTGAAGAACACGCCGCAAAGCAAAACCACGCCCAGGAACAAGCCGACCAAATGCCGGCTCTCCAAAACGCGTTCCCCGCCCCCGCGCTTTCCGTTTCCACCTGCCACTTTTACTTATTCCCTCCGAAAGTCTTCGCCCACTGCGACAAAATATCGATCGGCAGCGGGAAAATTACCGTGGTATTTTTCTCCACGCCAATTTCCGTCAAAGTCTGCAAGTATCGCAACTGAATCGCCGCCGGCTCGGTCTGCAGCATTTTCGCGGCCTCAGCCAATTTCGCGGAAGCCTCCTGCTCGCCGGCCGCGTGAATAATTTTCGCGCGCCGCTCGCGCTCGGCCTCCGCCTGTTTGGCGATGGCACGCTGCATCGAGTCCGGAATATCGACTTGCTTGACCTCAACTTTAGATACCTTGATACCCCAAGGCTCCGTATCCTGGTCAAGGATTACTTGCAACTTGGCGTTTACCTTTTCGCGATCCGACAAAATCTCGTCCAGCTCGAATTGCCCCATCACGCTGCGCAAATTCGTCTGCGCCAACTGCGAAGTGGCATAAAGATAGTTCTGCACCTGCGAAAGCGCCAAATTCGCATCCACCACGCGGAAATAACACACCGCATTCACCTTCGCCGAAACGTTATCTTTCGTGATCACGTCCTGCGGCGGCACATCGAGCGTCTCCACGCGCAAAGACATCCGCGTTAACACATCGATCGGCCAAAACACCAGCTGCAGACCAGCCGGCTTCGGATCCGGCCGCATTTTTCCCAGCCGCAAAACCACGCCGCGTTCCCATTCCTTAATCACGTAAACCGAATTGAACAGCCAAATCAAAAAGAAAAATACGCACACCCCAAGAAAAATCGGAATGAACCCCATCGCTTCCTCCCCTATTCGCTAATGCCCACGCGCGGCAGCGGCCTCATCGACAGGCTCCACATGCAGCGTCAATCCCTGAACTCTCCGCACGCGCACATGCGCACCGCGCGGAATCGCGGTCGTGGCTTCGGCCCGCCATCGCTCGCCATGAACGAAAATCATCCCGGGCACATCGCCTGCACCGACAGCTTCCGTAACTTCTCCGATTTCGCCAACAAGCTGCTCGCGCCCGGTAGAAAGTTTCCATTGCCGCGATTGCATCACCAGTCGCATCAACACAATCATGATAATCGCGCAAGGAATCGCCACGCCCAGCGCCGCCCCCAAACTCACGCCCATCCCAGTAAGCGGCGAGCGCACCAGCATCAGCGCCCCCAGCACCATCGCCACCACTCCGCCGACGCCAAGAATTCCATGCGTAGGAAATTTCGCTTCCAAAATAAAAAATGCCAGCGCCGCAATTATCAAAACCACCCCAGTCAAATTCACCGGCAACAAATGCATCGCATACAGCGCCAAAATCAGCGCAATCCCGCCAATCACTCCAGGCGCAAATAATCCCGGATGAGTAAATTCCGCATACAAACCCAGCACGCCCACAATCAGCAAAATAAAAAACACATCCGGCTGCACAATGCGCGAAAGAAATCTCTCGCGCAAAGCCATCTGATAGTCGCTAATCGAAGGCGAATCCAGCTCCAGCTTCACCGTAGAACCATCAAAGCGCTTGATCGATCGCCCGTTCAGCGACGCCAGCAAAGCCTCCTGCGAAGGCGCCACCAGATCAATCAACTTCCCGTCCATCGCCTCTTTCTCGCTAAAAGCCTTCGCCTCCGTGACCGCCAATTCTGCCAAATCCGAATTCCGCCCCCGCGCCGTCGTATAGCTACGCAAATAAGCCGTAGCCTCATTCACAATCTTGTGCTTCAAAGTCTCATCCACCTGCATCGACCAGCCGCCCAGCACAAGAATCGGCGAAGCCGCCCCCGTATCCGTCCCCGGCGACATCGCCGCCACATCCGCCGAAAGCAAAATAAAAAATCCAGCCGAAGCCGCCCGCGACCCGGTAGGCGAAACATAAGCGACCACCGGCACCGGCGAAGTCAAAATTTTCTGAATGATCGTACGCATCGCCGTATCCAACCCACCCGGCGTATCAATCGTGATCAAAACAAGCTGCGCATGCTGCTCCGCCGCGCTATCGATCCCGTGCACAATATAATCCGCAAGGATCGGCTCAATCTCGCCGTCAATCTGCAACCGCACAATTTTTGCAGGAGAAGATGCCGCAACCACCGGATGGACCAGCAACGGCAAAACGCCAAACCCCGCGACCATAAACGCCGCGGCAATTCCCACAAATCCCAAGCCGCGAAGAAAGCGCAAGAACATCTCGCGCGCATTATAGCAAGTTTCCAAGATAACGCCGAAAGTAGCGCTGGCGTCCCCGCCGGTATCTTACGACGGACCAGAAAACCACAACTCAAAAACAAGGGCGGTGCAAGATTCGGTTTTGCCTAAGCTCGAAGCTGAACACGGGTACCGATGAGATGTTGCCTGTGGCGAGATCTAACAAGAAGAGGCCCGCCAAAAAGCGCGGGCCCTACGAAAATCTACTGCGGCGGCGGCTCAACTTTCTTCTGATCCCCAGCATAAGAAGGCGGCACCATAATCGCCTCCTGCACCCGGGTATCCTTAATCACCTTCGCAAATTCCGGATCCTTCTGCGCGTTCAACAAATCCTTATAGCCCTCATCCCGCGCCATCTTCAAATAATGCGCGCAATGCTCCGCATCCCCGACCTTCGCGAAAGTCTTCGCTACCAAAAAATAAAATAGCCCAGGCTCGGTAGTCCCGCGCTGCTGTACGGTGGTCCCATAACTCCCATGATGCGCAAAAACATCCGGATCGCGCGCCAAAGCCTCTTCAAACGCCTTCATCGCCTCCGGATATTCCTTAATCCCAAAATAAGCATAACCAAGATTGCTATACAATGTGGCAATGTCGTCGGTAGGCTTCAATCCCAGCGCCGTCTTATAAAGCCGGATCGCCCGCCCATAACGCTTCTTCTCGTACTCCACCGTCCCCAAATTATTAATGGCGCTAACGTAAGTCTTATTCGCCTTCATCGCGCGCTTATAATAATGACCAGCCGCCAGCGAATTCCCCTGCTGCTGGTAAGCCACGCCAATTTTATTCAACAGCTCCGCATCCTTAGGAAATTGCGTCAACAAATCCTCGTAGTCCTTCACCGCCTCGGGGTACAGCTTGCGCGCCATCAAAATATCCGCGCGCATCTCCTGCACCTGCCGCTCCGTCATGCGCACGACGTTAGTAGATTGCGAAGGAATAGCCGCAGGAGTAGCCGAAGCCGCGGGCGGCATAACCGGCGCGCGCTCCTGAGCCTGCACGGATGGAACACCAAGGACAGCCAGAGAAAGGAAAGACAGAAGAAGGCTTTTCATCGCCATTCTCCTTTTCACCGCGGGCCGAGTCATCAGTCCGCAACCACAACACCCCGAAGGTCGCTCCGAAGTCCTACGGATTCGGTTTCGGCGGAGGCTGCTCTTTCTGCTGCTGCTCCGTAGACTTCTTGCCCCCAAAGATACCAAAAATCTTGCCCAGTAGCCCTTTTTTCTTTTCGCCGTCCTTGTCTTCGCCCGGCTTTTCGCCCTCCACACCGTTGGCCTCGCCGGAAGCGCCATTCTTCGAATTCGCCGCTCCGCCCGGAGGCGTAGGCTCCGAATTCCCGCCCTTGCCAAATAAATGCGAAAGCCAAGAAACCGGCGGCGCCTGCGATGTCGCGCGCCCTCCATGCAAGAAACAATATTGCGTCGGCTCGGTCCCCGCGATGAATACTTCCTGCTTCGTCGTCGGGCAAGTCGGCGTCGCCAACTGCTCCGATTGCGGATCGACGGTCACTTCCGTCACGCCCGACGGCGGCGCAAACGGCTCGACATTCTTGTAAGCTGGGATCGCCACGGCGCGCTTCATAAACTCCGCCCAGATCGGCGCAGCCGCCGCGGTTCCCGAAATTCCCAGGTCGCGGTTATCGTCAAACCCCACCCAAATCACGCAAATCAAATTCGAAGTAAATCCGGCAAACCAACCGTCGCGTGACGTTCCGGTTTTTCCGGCGGCTGGCGCTTCGAATCCCAACGACCGCACCACCGCGCCAGTTCCCTGGCTCATCACGTCTTCCATCAAAGTCGTCACGAGATATGCCACGCGCGGATCGAGCACCGGCCGCGTCTTTGGATCGTTCTTCTCCACTACGCTGCCATCGGTGCCGATCACGCTGCGAATATAAAGCGGCTCCGCCCGCGTCCCATTCGTAGCAAACGCCGTATATCCCGCCGCCACATCAATCGGCGTCATTTCATAAGCGCCAAGCGCCACCGCAGGCGTCGCCTGAATATTCGGGCTCAATCCCATTTGCCGCGCAATCGTCACCACGCGGTCATATCCCACCATCTCCGCTACTTTCACAGTAGCCACATTCATCGAGTGAATCAGCGCTTCGCGCGCCGTCACCGTCCCATAAAATTTCTCCCCGAAGTTACTAGGCGTGTAATCGTTCCCATCGAAAGTAAATGTAGTCGGTTCATCCACCACGGTAGTCAATGGCGTAATCACCGGCTGCAGCCCCTCCGCCGCATTATCAAATGCCGCCGCATACACAAACGGCTTGAACGCCGATCCAGGCTGCCGCCGCGCCAGCGCATGATTCAACTGGCTCTCGCCATAATTCCGTCCCCCCACCAACGCCCGAATCTCGCCCGTCTTCGGATCCATCGCCACCAACGCAATCTGCACCGGCGGCACCACTTCGCCTTTCTTCTTCCACGCTGCATATTTCTTGGCCAGCAGCTTATCCATATTCTGCGCGCCCAACTCCACTGCCACACCCGCGGCGCGCTGCAAATCCGGATCGAGCGTCGTATAAATCCGATAGCTTTCCGTGGCCAGATCGGCCTCAGAAATCTGCTCGAGCAAATGATCCTTCACCATGTCCACGAAATAAGGACCAGCGCTGGCATCCACGCCGCCGCCCACAAAATGCAGGCCATCCTTCTTCGCTTTATCCGAATCCGCCGCCGTCACGTATCCGTTCTCAACCATCTGCGCCAACACGCGGTCCATCGCCTCAACCGATTTATCCGGATGCCGCTCCGCCGCCGCATAACGGCTAGGCGAACGAATAATTCCAGCCAGAAAAGCGCATTCCCCAACGCTCAGATTCCGCACATCCTTGCCGAAATAAGCCTGCGCCGCCTCGCCAAATCCATGAATCGAAAAACTACCGCGATTCCCTAAATAAACTTCATTGGCATAAAGCTCAAAAATCTGCTGCTTCGTAAAACGCTGATCCAATTCCAGGGCCACAAGCGTTTCCTTAATCTTCCGGCTCCAAACCCGCTTGGTCGTAAAGAAAAAGCTGCGCGCCACCTGCATATCAATGGTGCTGGCCCCCTGCGCCCGCTGATTCCGCCGCAAATCCGCCCAAGCGGCCCCCAGAATTCGAATGGTGTCGAACCCGCCATGCTCGAAAAAGCGCTTGTCCTCGGCAGAAAGCACCGCTTCGACCAAAATTTTCGGCAAATCGTCAAAGCGCTCCAGCCTCCGCTTCTCCCGGGTGGTATCGAAAAGATTGGTCATCACCTCGGGCTCGAGCTCCGCGCTGCTCAGCGTGGCCCCATCCGGAAGCGAAGTAATCCGCGCAATCGATTTCGCCTCAAAATCGATTCGCAGCGCATTCCCTTTTTTAAAGTAAGAATCCTCGGAAGGATGAATCTCAATCGATTTCTTGCTCGAGTGAAATTGCCCGGGCGACCCGTCGATCTCATTCTCCGCGTAGCCCGCGCGCACCAGATAACTCTCCACGTCCTCCTGCTTCAAAGCCTCGCCCGTAAATATCCGTTCCGGCGCCGCATACACCCGTGAAGTGTTCTGGTAAATCTGCCCAGACAAACGGGCATCAATCATGTGCCCAAATTTGATGTAGTAGTAAGAGAAGACGCCAACACCCGTGCAGAACAACACAAACGCCAGCCCGAGCAGTCCCAGGCCCCAGCGTGAAGTCCAAAATCCCTGGCCCAGTTTAATCCGCAATAGCTCTCCGTGAAGCGCGGTCCGTAGCGGCGGGCTTCAGCCCAGCATCTCAAGCGTGATCGACACTACATGCTTGGACGCCCCGCAAGGCAAACTAGCTGCCAAGCCGCGTCCAGCCTTGTAACCTATCTTAGATGGAGTGGTTGTCGCCGTGGGGATGAAAATTCAATTCCAGTGTGTAGCCGGGGAACTCAACGTCCACCAAGTAAGGCACGTCAATATCAATCAACCCCATCGGCCCAGACCCGGAAGTCGGATACTTAATCTGAATATCTTTCTTATCCACCGGAATGTTCAATTCCACTACCTTCTTATAGACATCATTGCGAACATCATCCGGCTGCCTGCGGTTAGTTATAGCGAAGCGCGCCTCAGATTCCAGCGCATCCTGAAATTCATAGTTATTGACATAAACCGGCACAACCTTAAATCCAATATAGACCGCCGCCGCCACAAATAGAAAAAACACGAATCCGGCGATCTTCCCGGCCCCGCGTTCCGGATCTCTCTGTCGCGACATCATCGTCCCAGTCTCCATCGCAAAATTTAAGCAAACACCCGTCGATCCAACACAATAAGCGTAGCAGCGCAATTTCAAAGGGTCGAGAACGCCGAAGACCAGATGTTCGCGAGCAGCAATACCGCAGCAGTAAGTAGAGGCGGGGGTTTACCGCCCGCCCGGTGTGGCACTGGGTGTTCGCACGTAGGGGCCGGGGTTCGCAACCGGCCCGGTTTAGCACTGGGTTTTCAATCCGCGGATTAAACGCTTAAATCGCGAATCCTAATAAGCCCGAGCAAAAATCGCCTTATAATTCGAAGCCTTCCCGCAAAAGATGCAAACCCCAGACCCCTCGTCCTGTTCCAAAGGGATACACCGCATCGTAGCCTTAGTCTCTTCCTTAATCTTAGCCTCGCACGCCGAATCCCCGCACCAATAAGCCAATGCAAATCCGCCTTCAACAGCCTGTTTGAACTCCACGTAATCCTTAGGCTCCCGCGTATTATCAAGACGCGCCTTCAAAGCCCTGTCAAAAAGCGCCTGCTGGATCTCCACAAGCAACTTCGCGACGGACCCAGCAATCCCAGCCTGCTCCACAAAAATCTTCCCCTCCCGGCCAGGCCGATCCCGCCGCGCCAAAACCGCCGACCCCTTAGACACATCCTTAGGCCCCAGCTCAATCCGCAAAGGCACCCCACGCATCTCCCAATCATTAAACTTAAATCCAGGACTAAATCCCTCGCGTTCATCCATCTTCACGCGAATGTCGGCAGCCACAAGCTCAGCGCGAATCTTCCGCGCCGCATCCATCACAGAAATTTTCTCGTCGTCAGTCTTAAAAATAGGCACAAGGACAACCTGAAAAGGTGCCAACCGAGGAGGCATGATCAAGCCCTGATCATCGCCATGCACCATAATGATCGCGCCCACAAATCGAGTAGAAAGTCCCCAAGAGGTCGTCCAGCAATGCTGCAATTGCCCATTCTTATCGAGGTAGCGAATCTCAAACGCCTTGGCAAAATTCTGCCCCAAATTATGTGAAGTCCCAGCCTGCAAAGCCTTGCCATCGCCCATCATCGCTTCAATCGAATAAGTGATGTCCGCCCCGGCAAATTTCTCCGAATCCGATTTGCGCCCAGGAATCACAGGAATCGCCGCATCGCGAAAAGCCATATCGGCATAAATGTCGAGCATCTGCCGCGTCTCGAACTCAGCTTCATCAAGCGTGGCGTGCGCCGTATGCCCTTCCTGCCAAAAAAATTCCAAAGTCCGCAAAAAAAGCTTGGTCCGCAATTCCCAACGCACCACGCTATTCCACTGATTAATCAAAACCGGCAAATCCCGGTAAGACTGAATCCATTTCGAATAAGCATGCCCAATAATGGTTTCCGACGTAGGCCGGATCACCAAAGGCTCTTCCAGCTTCTCCCCACCGCCGATGGTCACGACTGCCAATTCCGGCGAAAATCCCTCCACATGCGATTTCTCGCGCTCGATAAAACTCTTAGGAATCAAAAGTGGAAACGCAGCATTCACGTGCCCGGTAGCCTTAAAGCGTTTATCCAGCGCGGCAGTAATGTTCTCCCAAAGCGCCCAACCATAAGGCCGCACGATCATGCACCCGCGCACCGGCGCATAATCCGCCATCTCCGCCCGCAAAACGACCTGGTTGTACCACTCCGAATAATCCTCAGAACGAGATGGAAGTTTCTGGTCCGCCATGTGTAAGCTCAACCCTTTCGCAGCATCAGAATCGAATCAAACGAGGTTATGAGACGCCACAACTGAAGTCAACAAGCGCCCAACCCGTAGCGCCGGCTGCCAGCCGGCGTTTTTGACTTTCTGAACGAGAGGCCAAAAATTGAACTTTTAGCGCTATGCTACGCGTTGAACTCCGGCCCAAAAAAGAGGCAACATGTTCACCCGAGCCATAGTCCGCCCACCCAGCCAAAATTTCGCCGACGGCCTAACCACGCACAAAGGCCAGCCACCGAATCACAAAAAAGCCCAAGAACAACACGAATCCTATTGCCAAGCGCTAGCAAAATGCGGCCTAACTCTAACCCACCTGGCACCAGACGAAGCCCATCCCGATTCCACGTTCGTAGAAGATGTAGCGGTACTCACAAAAAATACCGCAATTCTGACGCGCCCCGGCGCAAAATCCCGCGAAGGCGAAGTAGCAAATATTCGCGATCCACTAAAAACTTTCTTCAAATCAATCCAAGAAATCCAAAGCCCAGGCACCGTAGACGGCGGCGACATCTGCGAAGCAGCCAATCACTACTTCATAGGCCTCTCGCAAAGAACAAACGAAGAAGGAGCAAAGCAGCTAGCCATATTCCTAGCCCAAAGCGGCCACACGTCCACGCTGGTAGACATTCGCGCCATGAAAACCATCCTGCATCTAAAAAGCGGCATTGCCGCAATCGGCGAGCATCAACTAGTAGTGATGGAAGAAATGGCAGATCGCCCACAATTTCGAGGCTACGAAATAATTCGCGTACCCCCCGAAGAAACCTACGCAGCAAACTGCATCGAAGTAAACGGCCAAGTCCTAATCGCCACCGGCTTCCCAAAACTAGCAGCAGCCCTAGCCAACCAAGGCTTCCAATACCGACCACTCGAAGTCTCCGAATTTCAAAAAATGGACGGCGGCCTAAGCTGCCTCTCTCTCCGCTTCTAGTCAAAATCCCCAAGCGCGGCACGCGCCCTCCGAACGTAGGGCCCGCGCTTTATGCCGGGCCTCTTGGGCGAGATGCGGGCCAAGGCCGCAGTTCGCGCACACCCGAATCTCAATAACAACCGCCTCCGTCGTGCCGCGATCGTGCCGTGAAATTGGATCGTGCACGAAGAGGCCCGGCATAAAGCGCGGGCCCTACGAAGCTCAACGCAACGGCCGGTAAATCAACCCAATCGCAATCCCCGTCGCCACCCATTCCAAAAAATAAGCCACCGACTGCTGCATCGTAATCGTCAATCCAATATTCAAGTTCACATAGTTGTGCACCACAAAAGCCCCAATCGCAAAAATCCCAATCAAAGCCCCAAATTTCGCGCCCAGCACCACCCCCGCCTCCCCGCGATAAATCATCGCGTAAAGCACCGCCAGCGCCAAAATACTCACCAACATCGCCGCCATCCCCGCCGGCATCACGCTCTTAATCCCCTCCTGCGTCCGGTACACGCCCGGATATTTCAAGAATTCATTCTTCAAGCCAGGCATCACCGCAAAAAATATTCCGCCCAACACAAAGTAAGCCACGAATCCGCCCAACCCAGCCAGCACCACGCGCACCCAATTCATCAGCAATCCTCCGAAAGTCGCCCGGATGTGTATCACACTTCAACGAAACTCCGAAGCGCGGCACGCGCCCTCCGAACGTAGGGCCCGCGCTTTATGCCGGGCCCGGCGCCATGGCGATTCATGGCGCGATTGCGGCTCGCTCACGAACTCGACCAGTGCAAGGCGAAGTGTTCGCGAATTCGAGATGTGCCGTGATCGCCCACGAAGAGCCCCGCACAGTTCACAGCCCCTAAGTTCCGATCACGTCTCGCGCCCGCCCGTATCAATCCCGACAATCCCTCAAATTTCGTAAGCACATCGGCCAATTTCAGAGTATATTCATCCACCTTGGCCCCGAGTGAGCGGGGCACGAAAGGCCCAGCATTCCATCCAAGTCGCAGTTGACTCAATCGAAATGGCACCGCGATCTCTTCGGCGCACCGGCCGCGCCCGTGCACCCAACTCGATCCGGAGAAAGAACAATCTGATGAAATTAAGCAGCAAGCCGAGGAGTGCAGAAATGCTCAGCAATCCACAAAAAGTCGCGCGCCGTTCTTTCGCGCTCGCAAGCATCGTCATTTGCGCCGTAAGCCTGATCCTGACCATCACCGCCGCCCCATCCTTCAGCCGCGCCTCCAGCGGCCAGCAATCGCTTCCCGCGAACATGACTCCCGAAGTCCTCTGCGTCGTCGGCTTCGATAACATCAAGCCCAACACGCGCGGCACGCTAACCTTCCTCCCCAACGGCCTGCAATTCACCACCGCCACGCAAAAGGGCGACATCCTCACTCCCAGCATCACCGACGTTTTCGCCGGCCAAGAAAGCCGCCAGGACGTCAGCGGCATGACCGGCACGGTAGTCAAAGCCGGCATCCCCTACGGCGGCGGCCGAGTAGTCAGCCTCTTCTCCCACAAAGTCGAAGTCCTCACCGTAGAATTCAGCGATGAAAGCGGCGGCTTCC